>DATKFK010000526.1:0-9460 GCA_035544375.1 Thermoanaerobaculia bacterium | reverse complement strand
GACCCGACGCCCGAGATCTTCGCCACCGACACCGCCGGGTCGTTCAGCTACCCGCTGCTGGTGGCCGGCAAGGCGTTCCTCTCGACCAGCACCTACGACGAGGTGCGCTTCGTCTTCTCGATCTGGCACCCCTCCGGGCAGCGCACCATCGACCTCGACCGCGCCTACGTCGAGTTGCGCGCCTCCTTCGACAGCGAGGAGGACCACTGGACCAAGATCGCCGAGATCGAGCCGGTGGTGCCGCCTTACGCCGGCGGCGAGAGCTTCGACGGCTGGATCGTGCTGCCGATCCTGGGTTCTTCCACCGCCTACGCCCTGGTCGGCAGCGGCTTCGAGCCGCGCGCGCGGTTGCAGATCCGCGCCAGCGCCTACTTCGTGGCCTGACCCGCGTAAGACGTCGGCCGAGCCGGCCATGACCCATCTCGAGCTCCTCACCCGCCTGGCTCAGCCGCTGCCGGCCGGCGAGGGCAAGATCGTGCTGCTGGTGCTCGACGGCCTGGGCGACATCCGCACCGCCACCCAACCGTCGACGCCGCTCGAGCATGCCGCGCTGCCCCATCTCGACGCCCTGGCCCGCCGATCGACCCTGGGACGCCTGGTGCCGGTCGCGCCCGGCGTCACCCCCGGCAGCGGCCCCGGCCACCTGGCGCTCTTCGGGCACGACCCCACGCAGCCGGCCGCCGACGTCGGCCGCGGCGTGCTCGAGGCGCTCGGAGAGGGGTTGCCGGTGGGGCCGGGAGACGTCGCGGCGCGCGGCAACTTCGCCACCGCCGACGCCGCGGGCAACCTGACCGACCGGCGCGCCGGACGCATCCCGACCGAGGAGTCGCGGCGCCTGTGCGCGGCGATTCGCGAGGCGCTGCGGCCGAGCCAGCCGGTGGACGGCGTCGAGGTCACCGTCGAGGCAGGAGAGGGCCACCGCTTCGTGCTGCTGCTGCACGGCGAGGGCCTCGCCCCCGATCTCGAGGACACCGATCCCCAGCGCCTCGGCGTGCCGCCGCTGCCGGTGGCGGCGCACGGCCCGCGCGGCGAACGCACCGCGGCGCTGGTGCGGCGGGTGGTGGCGACGATCGAGCAGGCGCTCGCCGCCGAGCCGCGGGCCAACCGCGCCCTGCTGCGCGGCTTCTCGCAGCTGCCGCACCTGCCCCGCATGCGCGATCTCTATCACCTGCGCTGCGGCGCCTTCGCCGGCTACCCGCTCTACCGCGGCGCCGCCGCGGCCTGCGGCATGGAGGTGGTGCCCTGCGGCAAGCGCCCGGCGGAAGCGGTGGCGGCGGCGCACGCCAACTGGGAGCGCTTCGACTACTTCTTCCTCCATGCCAAGCAGACCGACGCCGCCGGCGAGGACGGCGATTTCGCCGCCAAGGCGCGGGCGATCGAGGAGGTCGATGCCTGCCTGCCGGCGTTGCTCGAGCTGCGGCCCGCGGTGCTGGCCGTCACCGGCGACCATTCCACCCCGGCGCCGCTCAAGAGCCACAGCTGGCACCCGGTGCCGCTGCTCCTGTGGTCGGACCGCTGCTCGATCGACGGCAGCGAGGAATTCAGCGAGCGGGCCGCGGCCCGCGGCGAGCTGGGGACCCTCCTCTCCCACCAGCTGATGGGGTTGCTGCTCGCCAACGCCGGCCGGCTGGCGAAGTACGGGGCCTGACGCTCCAGCGGGCAGTCCCACCGGGAGTCCCCGGCGGCCGGAGAGGCAGGCTCAGCGGTCCTGCTCAGCGAAAGCCGCGGCGCAGCTCCCGGCGGAAGACGTTGAACGCCTCCTCGCCGCGCAGGCAGACGATCACGCGCTCGAGCTTGGTGCCTCCCTGCAGGTAGCGGTGGATCTCGGTGAGCATGACGCGGGCGGCGCGGTCCATCGGGAACCCGAAGACGCCCGTTGAGATGGCCGGCAGCGCGATCGAGCGCAGACCGTGGCGATCGGCCAGGGCCAGGGCGGCGCGCACCGCGGAGGCGAGCTTCTTGTCCTCGTCGCCCTCACCCATGCGCGGACCGACGGCGTGGATCACCTGGCGGGCGGGCAGGTTGCCGGCCGCGGTCATCACCGCCGTGCCGACCGGGGTGCCGCCGATGCGGTTGCACTCCACCTGGATAGAGGGGCCGCCCTTCCCGAGGATCGCTCCGGCGACGCCGGAGCCGAGCTGCAGGCGCTCGTTGGCCGGGTTGACGATGGCGTCCACCTCGATGCCGGTGATGTCCCCCTCGACCAGCTCAAGCTGCGTGCGGTCGAGGCTCACCATCAACTTGTTGTCGTCGGTCATCAAGTCCAAGGCCCCCCCGCCATCGATTTTACCAACCGGCACCCATAGTCCCATAGTGTAGACTCCTCGCCGCCATGTGGACGGAGCTCAGGGACGAGCTGGCGCGCGAGCTCGCGCGGGCCATCCAGGAGCGTTTCGCGGTCGCCCATCTGCCGGTCGTCGAGGTGCCGCCCCGCCGCGAGCTGGGAGACCTCGCCACCCCGGCCCCGATGCAGCTGGCACGGACCCTCAAGCGCCATCCGCGCGCCATCGCCGAGGAGCTGGCGGCCGCCCTGCGGCCGCCGCGCCTGGTCCGCGAGGTCAAGGTCCTGGGCGCCGGCTACCTCAACCTCTTCCTCGACCGTCCCGCCTTCGCCGCCGCCTTGCTCGCCCCCGGCCCCGGGCCGGCGCCCGCGCCGGGCGCCGCCGGGCCGCGGCCCGCCAAGGTGATCGTCGAGCACACCAACATCAACCCCAACAAGGCGGCACACATCGGCCACCTGCGCAACGCCGTGCTCGGCGACGTCCTCGCCGGCTGCCTCGGGAGCCTGGGGTATCCGGTGGAGGTCCAGAACTACATCGACGATACCGGCGTCCAGCTCGCCGACGTGGTGGTCGGCTTCCTCGACCTGCGGCGAGCAACCCCGGCGGAGGTGGCGGCGCTCCCCGAGCCGTTCGACTTCCTGTGCTGGGACCTGTATGCCGAGGTGCGGCGCTGGTACGACGCCGACGCCGACGCCCAGATCGAGCGCCGCCGGCTGGTGCGTGACACCCTGCACCAGCTCGAAACCGGGCGCGGCGAGCGCGCCGAGATGGGCCGCCTGGTGGCGCGCCGCATCGTCCGCCGCCACCTCGCCACCATGCGCCGGCTCGGCATCTCCTACGACCTGCTGACGCACGAGAGCGACATCCTGGCGCTGCATTTCTTCGACCGCGCCTTCCAGCGGCTCAAGGACAGCGGCGCGGTGCGCCTCGAGACCTCCGGCAAGAACGCCGGCTGCTGGGTGATGCCGCTCGCCCACAGCGACGAGTTCGCCGGCATGGAAGATCCCGACAAGGTGATCGTGCGCTCGGACGGCACCGTCACCTACGTCGGCAAGGACATCGCGTACCAGCTTTGGAAGTTCGGGCTGCTGGGGCAGGACTTCGGGTACCGCCACTGGCAGGAAGCGGCCGTCTGGGAGACCGCCCAGGAGGGCGAGGAGCGCCATCCGCCCTTCGGCGGCGCCCACCGGGTGATCAACGTCATCGACGCCCGCCAAAGCTACCTGCAGAAGATCGTGCGCGCCGGCCTCGCGGCCCTCGGCCACGCCGGCGAAGCCGAGCGCTCGGTCCACTTCGCCTACGAGATGGTGGCACTCTCGCCGGAGACCGCGCGGCAGCTCGGCTACCGCCCGGAGGCGCCGGCCGGGGAGGACGCGGAGGCGGGCGGCAAGGCGCTCGAGATGTCCGGACGCAAAGGAATCGGCGTCAAGGCCGACGACCTGATGGACCGGCTCGAGGCCAAGAGCCGCGAAGAGATCGGCAAGCGCAACCGCGAGCTGGCCGGGGCCGAGCTCGACGTCCTGGCGCGCGAGATCGCGGTCGCGGCGCTGCGCTTCTTCATGGTCAAGGCCACCACCAACCGGGTGATCGCCTTCGACTTCGACGAGGCGCTGAGCTTCGAGGGCGAATCAGGCCCCTACCTGCAGTACTCGCTGGTGCGCGCCCGCAACATCCGCCGCCGGCTGCGCGAGGCGGGCCTTCCCGACGAGGTGACCGCCGCCGGCGTCGCCGCTCTCCCCGCCGGGCACTTCGGCGAGGACCTCTGGGACCTGATCCTCGAGGTGGCGCAGATCCGCGACCTCGTGGAGCGTGCGGTCGCCGCGCTCGAGCTGTCGCTGGTCGCGCGCCAGGCGCTCGAGATCGCGCAGCGCTTCAACACCTTCTACCATCGGCACCCCATCCTGCAGGAGAGCGATCCGGCGGTACGCGCCGCCCGCCTCGCGACGGTCGAGATCTTTCGTCGCGGGCTCGAGGAGCTCGCCAGGCTGCTGGGCATCCCCATGCCCGAAAGGATGTGACATGGACCCCAACTCCGCTGCCGCAACTCCCGGTCAAGGCCAGCGCAAGACCTCGCCCTGGGTCTACGCCGGCTGTGGCTGCGCCGTCCTGCTGGTGCTGGCCGCGCTGGTCGTCCTCTTCGTGGTGAAGAAGGTGGCCGACCAGGGCCACAAGATCGAGCAGGGCCTGGCGGACCCCAGGGTGCGCGAGCAGCGCACCCGCGAGCTGCTCTCCTACCAGGAGCTGCCGGCGGGGTACTACCCGTCCGGGGCCATCTCGCTGCCTTTCCTGCTCGACATGGCGTTCCTCGGCGATCATCCGCCGGCCCCCGGCGCCACGCACGTCGACATCGAGGACCATGGCTTCATCTTCATCAAGATGCACTGGGGCAAGATCCCGGCGGATGCCGAGGCCAGGCGGCGCATGCTTCACGGCGGCAACGGCAAGGCGCCCTGGGAGCAGGGTTCCGGCTTCCGCCTCGACTCGCAGGAATCGCTGGGCGAGGGCGAGTTGACGGCCGGGGACGCCCACGTCGTCTACCGGGCGGCGCGCGGCGACGTCCACATGAACGGCAGGACCCACCGCGGCATCACCAGCCTCCTGATGATCGAGTGCCCCGACCGGCGCATCCGGATCGGCGTCTGGATCGGCCCCGACCCCGCGCCGGGAGAGCCGACCGCCGCGATCGAGAAATCGGGAACCCCTGCCGATCCGCGGGCGATCACCAGCTTTCTCGATCATTTCAACCTCTGCGCCGGCGGCTCGTGATGGCGCGCTCGGTGGCCGGCCGGCAGAAGGCGCGCCTGCCCGCGGCCGGCGCCGCCACCGCGGCCGGTCTTCTCCCGTCGCAAGGCATCGAAGAGCTGATCCGGCGCGGCCACGTCACCGCCTCGCCGCCGATCGACGACGAGCAGATCCAGCCCGCCAGCCTCGATCTGCGGCTGGGTCCGGTCGGTTACCGGGTGCGGGCGAGCTTCCTGCCCAACAACCGCTCGACGGTCGCCTCGAAGCTGGCGGAGATGGGGACCAACCAGGAGGCGTTCCTCCTCGACCTGACCCGGCCGACGATCCTCGAGCGCGAGCACGTCTATCTCATCCAGGTGATGGAAGCCCTCAGCCTGCCGCCGGACGTTTCCGGCAAGGCCAGCCCCAAGAGCACCACCGGCAGGCTCGACGTCTTCACCCGCCTGATCACGGACTACGCGGATGCCTTCGAGCTGGTCCCCGCCGGCTACCGCGGCCCGCTCTACGTCGAGATCATCCCCCGCACCTTCGGCATCATCGTGCGTGCCGGGCAGAAGCTCAACCAGCTGCGCCTGAGCCGCGGCGCGCCCGAGGAGTCGGACGCCGGGCTCGGCGCCCTGGACGCCAGGGAGACCCTGGTCTTCTCGCGCGACGGCCAGCCGGCGCCTCCCGCCATCGCCAAGGGACTGCTGGTCTCCGTCGACCTCGACGGCAGCGGCGAGCGCATCGTCGGCTTCCGCGCCAAGATGGACCCCTGCGTGCTCGATCTCGACAAGCGGCATCACTATCCGGCGCTCGACCACTGGGACCCCATCGTGCGGAACCCCAGGCGCCAGCTGCTGCTGGTCCCGGACTTCTTCTACATCCTGGCTTCCAAGGAGAAGATCCGCATCCCGCTGACCCACGCCGCCGAGATGGTCCCCTACGATCCCAACTTCGGCGAGTTCCGCATCCATTACGCCGGCTTCTTCGATCCCGGCTTCGGCTACGGCAGCGGCGACATCCCCGGCGCCCGGGCGGTGCTGGAGGTGAGGTCCTACGGCGTCCCCTGCCTGCTCGAGGACGGCCAGGTCATGGGCCGCGTCGTCTTCGAGCGCCTCGCCGGCTTGCCGAGCAAGGTCTACGGCCCCAAGATCGGCTCCTCCTACCAGGAGCAGGGGGTCTCGCTCGCCAGCCAGTTCGCGCCCCCGGAATAGCGGACTGCGGGGGGACACGAACGGCCGCCGGCGGACGGCAGGCGCCAGGGAATCAGGCAGGTTTTGTTGCCGGCAGCCCGAAGACGCGCGCGAAGAGCGCCAGCACGCACTCGACCGCCTGCGCCAGGACCTCGTTGACGGCAACCTGATCGAAGACCTTCATCGGGCCGTCGCCGGTCGCGACGACCGGATTTTCCAGCACGTAGGCGAGCGGTTCGATCTGGTGCGCGAGCCTCGCTTCGAGCGTCGCCGGATCGTCCCTGCCGCGATCGAGGAGCCGCCGGCGCAACACCTCCAGTTGCTCGGGGACGCTGCCGCGGGCGGCCAGCAGCCCAAGGGAGAACGCCCGGCGGCCGAGGGACTCCCGCAGCTTCCCCGCTCCCTCGGCGCCGGCGTAGATGCTGTGCACCGAAACCAGGCCCCGGCTCGCCATCCGCTCGATCTCGTCGATGCTGGTGCCGTAGGCGACGGCGCCCCCAAGCTGACGGTTCACCAGCCAGCGGCCCCGCGCCGTCCGCCGCTCGAGCTCCTCCTTGGAAACGCTTTCGTAGGACGGGTCCAGCTTGGCGGAAGCGGCACGGGTCGTGATCGTGCGCACGCGATGCACGCGCCCGGGATACGCCGCGAGGATGGCGTCGATGAGGGTGTCCTTGCCGACGGCGTAGGGCCCGCTGACATTGAACAGGATCGGCCTGCCGGCGGTCATTTCATCGTCGCAGTCTGGGGCGGAGCCGGCAAATGATACTACGTCCGCCTGCGGCAAGCTGGCGGGGGCTGCTAGTGCACTAGTCGTCCAGGTAGGCGACCTCCATGCGGCGGATGCGGAGGATGGAGACCGACAGCAGGACGGCGGAGAGAACGAGGAGGCCGCTGATCGACACCCAGCGGGAGGGGGCGTCCGAGAGAAGGGCGAAGGGGCCTTCGGAGACGGGGACCGGGCAGAGGGCTTGCAGGTAGTGGATCACCGACAGCTGCTTGAGGACCGGGGGCAGCAGGAAATGGATGGCCTCCCAGCCGAAGAGGGCGAGGGCGGGGATGGCCGGGCTGCGGAAGAAGAAGCCCAGGGCCAGGAAGGCGGCGCCGTAACCGGCGCAGGCGAGCGCGGTCACCAGCAGGTAGGCGGCCAGGTGCGCGAGCCCCGGACCGTGCAGCAGGAAGGCAGACCGCAGGCGGCCGTCGTAGGGCAGGTAGGCGAGAAAGAAGGTGGCCACGGTCGCGGCGCCGAAGAGGGTCAGCGACACCAGCAGGCCGGTCAGGTACTTGGCGACGGCCAGCAGCTCCCGGCGCATCGGCGTCAGGAAATAGAAGTGCAGGCTGCGGTCGAGCACCTCGCGCCGGATCAGGTTGCCGAAGATCGCCACGCAGCCGAGGAAGACCACGACCCGGAGGATGAAGGTCTGGTAGAGGATGGCCATGAGCTGGGTCGCCTCTCCCAGGTTGCCCGGGTCCGACACCGCTCGCGGCACCAGGCCCCGCAGCCCCACGGCGAGCGGCGCCAGGGCAAGCAGGTACAGGCCGAGGGAGCGCCGGCCGAGAAAGCCCTTGCGCAGCTCGAGCCGCACCACCGCCGCCACCTGGCGCCGCCATAGCGCCAGCGGCGTGGCGACCGGGGCCGCGGCGGCCGGTTCGATGGCAACGGCGCTGGTGGACGAGGCTTGCCCGCTCATGAGCGGCCTCCGTTGCCGCCCGGGGCGTCGATCAGGTACTGGTAGACGGCCTCGACGTCGGCGTCGGCCGGGACCACGGACTCGACGACGAGACCCTGATCGACCACCACCTGGTTGAGCATCTGGTAGAAGCGCCCGGCATCGCGGGTGCGCAGGAGCAGGCCGCCGCGGTCCGCCAGCATGCGGGCCTCGACGACGTGGTCCTGGGCGAAGGCGGTGGCCGCAAGCAGCTCCGGCCGGTCGCAGCGGATCAACACCTGGGCGGGGTGCTGCACCTCCATCTCGTCACGCACCTCGACGATGTCGCCCTCGGCCACCACGTAACCGCCGTTGAGCATCACGACCTGGTCGGAGATGAGATCGACCTCGTGCAGGATGTGGCTCGAGACGACGACGTAGAGGCCGGCCGAGGCGAGCTCGCGCAGCATTGCGATCAGCTCGGCGCGCGCCATCGGATCGAGGCCGTTGAGCGGCTCGTCGAGCACCAGCACGGAAGGCCGGTGGGCGATCGCCTGCGCCAGCTTGACCCGCTGGCGCATCCCCTTGCTGTACGCGGCCACCTTGCGGCCGGCCGCCTCCACCATGCCGACGCGCTCGAGCGCCCGCCAGGCCAGGGCGCCAGCCTGCTCCGGGTCGTGGCCGTGCACCCGCAGCAGCGATTCGATGAGCTGGTAGCCGGTCAGACCGGGCGGGAAGGCGTCGTACTGAGTGGCGTAGCCGACGCGGCGGAAGAGCTCCTCGGGGCGGTCGGTGGACATGCCGAGCACCCGCACCGATCCGCGGCTCGGCCGCAACAACCCGACCATCAGGTTCATCAAGGTGGTCTTGCCGGAGCCGTTGGGCCCCACCAGGCTGGTGATGCCGGGCGGGATCGACAGCCGCACCCGGTTGACCCCCAGCACGTCGCCGTAGAACTTGGAGACGTTGTCGAAGACGATCCGGTCGTCCGTCGTGCCGCCGTCCGCCGCGGCCGCGCCGCTGCCCGGCGCGGCTGCGCCGCTGCCCGATAGAGTCACCGCACCACCTCGTAGGCCCTGACGCGGCGGGCCAGCAGCGCCAGGCAGAGCAGGGAGCCGCCGATCAGCGACACCCAGGCGGCCCCGACCGGCATACCGCTCGGCCGCGGCAGGCCGAAGAGCCCCGCCCAGACCGTCTCGATCACCCGCCAGAAGCTGATCATCTGGCTCCACCAGGTGCCGAGCGCCAGCTCCATGACGCTGCCGAAACCCATGGTGACGAAGAACAGCATGACGAGGACGATCCTCGCCACCGGTTTCCACTTCACCCACGCCGAGACCGCCAGGGCCAGCAGCGAAAGCGAGACGATCAGGACCCAGCTGCCGGCGACGAGCGCGCCGAGCACCCGCAGGTGCTCGCCGAACCAGCCGGCGCCCTCGAGGTAGCCCTGCAGCAGGTACAGCAGGATGCCCGGGACCCAGGTGATCGTCGAGATCAGCAGCGCCAGCACCGCGAGCTTGCCCAGCATGTATTCGGCGCGCGAGAACGGGCGCGACAGGTACAGTGCCAGGCCGTTGTTGCGCAGGTCGGGCGCGATCAGCGCCGGCGCCACGGC
>DATKFK010000525.1:0-3616 GCA_035544375.1 Thermoanaerobaculia bacterium | reverse complement strand
CACGGCGCGCCCCATGCGCAGCCGGCCAAGGATCCGGTCCCGCGCGGACGTGCCCGGCGCGGTCTCAGGCATCGGGCACTCCGCGATCGCGGGCGAGCTCGTGCAGCGAGCGCGACGCCGGGCGTGGCGCGGTCCTGGCGCCGGTCCAGGCGCCGAGCGGCCCCAGCCGCGGCGCCGGCAGCCGGCCCAGCCGGGTCACCAGCCGGCTCAACATTCGATAGGCCGGCGCCGAGGCATGGAGGCGGCGCCACAGCGCCCAGGCCCGGTCCTCCCAGGGGTTGCGTGCCTGCCCGGCCTCGAGCACCGGCGAGCCGGCTTCGAGATGCGACGCCTCGCGCCGCAGCCGGATCAGCAGCTCGGTGATCGGGATCTCGACCGGGCAGACCTCGACGCAGGCGCCGCAGAGGCTCGACGCGTGCATCAGCTCGTGGCGCGCCTTGACCCCCTCGACCTGCGGCGTGAGGATCTTGCCGATCGGCCCCGGGTAGACGGCCTCGTAGGCATGCCCGCCGATGCGGGTGTAGACCGGGCAGTGGTTCATGCAGGCGCCGCAGCGGATGCAGCGCAGGGTCGCCCGCAGCTCGGGATCGAGGTAGATCCGCGACCGTCCGTTGTCGAGGATGACCAGGTGCACCTCGCGCGGCCCGTCCTTTTCGCCCGGACCGCGGGGACCGCTGATCAGGTTGGTGTAGGTGGTGATCGTCTGGCCGGTGGCCGAGCGGCAGAGCAGGGCGAGCAGCGGCGGCACGTCCGCGAGCCGCTCGACCACCTTCTCGATGCCCATCAGCGCGATGTGCAGCGGCGGCACGTGCGTCGACATGCGGCCGTTGCCTTCGTTCTCGATCAGCACCAGGGTGCCGGTCTCGGCCACCGCGCAGTTGACGCCCGACACGCCGGCGTCGGCCTCTTCGAACTTCTGCCGCAGCACCCCGCGCGCAATGCCGGTCAGCTCGTCGACGTCCTCGGTGCGCTTGGCGCCGCGGATCTTCTCGCCGAACAGCCGGGCGATCTGGCGGCCGTCCTTGTGGATGGCCGGCATGATGATGTGCGAGGGCATCTCGTGGTCCAGCTGCACGATGTACTCGCCGAGGTCGGATTCGAGCGACTCGACGCCGTGCGACTCGAGGAAGTCGTTGAGGTGCATCTCCTCCGAGACCATCGACTTGCCCTTGACGACGCGGGTGGCGCCGTGCGCGCGGAGGATCGCGAGCACGGCGGCGTTGGCCTCGGCGGTGGTCTCGGCCCAGTGGACGGCGATGCCGTTTCCGCGGCAGCGCTCCTCCAGCCGCTCGAGCAGCTCCGGCAGGTTGGCGAGGGTCCTGGTCCGGACCGCGGTCCCCAGGGCGCGCAGGGCGCGCCACTCGGCCGGGTCGGCGAACAGCGCGGCACGCTTTGCCATCAGGCCGTCCATGGCGCGGCGGAAGTTGGCGCGGATCTGCGGGTCCGCGAGCGCCGCCACGGAGCTGGCGTGAAAGTCTGGCTGGGAAGCCGTCATCGCGGAGCGCCGCCGGCCGTCCGTTCCCACAGGAACTCGGCGATGTGGCGCGGGCGCACGGCGCTGCCGATCCTGCCCAGCCTGCCGCCGATGTTGAGCAGGCAGCCGCAGTCGGCGGCGAGCAGCTCGCTTGCCTCCGTGGCGGCCACGTCCGCGGCCTTGTCCGCCACCATCGCCGCCGAGATCTCGGGGAAGCGGACCGCGAAGGTGCCGCCGAAGCCGCAGCACTCCCGTTCCCGGGCCAGGGGGACCAGCTCCACGTTGGCGAGCTGGCCCAGCAGCGCCTTGGGCTCTTCGCGGATGCCCAGCTCACGCAGGGCGTGGCACGAGGAGTGCCAGGTCACGCGCACCGGCTCGCCGCGGTCCACCAGCTTGACGCCGAGGACGCCGGCCAGGAACTCCGTCAGCTCGTGCACCCTGGCGGCGAGCGCCTCGACCGCCGGCAGCTCGGGCTCGCCGGCAAACAGCTCCGGGTAATGGCGCCGCATCATCGCCGCGCAGGAGCCGGAAGGGACGACCACCGGCCACGGCTCCCGGAACCAGGCGAGCTGGGCACGGGCGACCGCCCGCGCCTCCTCGGAGTAGCCGCAGTTGAAGGCCGGCTGGCCGCAGCAGGTCTGCCCCTGGGGGAAGACCACCTCGAGGCCCTCCCGCCGCAGCAGCTCGATGCCGGCCATGCCGGCCTGGGGATAGAAGAGGTCCACCAGGCAGGTGCCGTAGAAATAGACCGCGTTGCGCTTCTCTCCGCTCATCGCGTCGGCGGCTGGGCGTGACACCGGCTGTCAGCGGCGGCGGGTGGGGAGGGAGCGGCGGGAGGAGCCGATGCTGCGGGCCGGGCGGTGCTCGACGTACGGGGGAACGCCGGGGATGGTGCAGCGCGGCAGCTCGAGCCCCAGGGTCTGCTCGATGTCGCGGATCAGCGGCTTGTCCAACCAGGTGGCGATCGACGAGACCAGGCCGACGGCGGCGCCGCGGGCGGTGCGGCCGGCGCGGTGGATGTAGTCCTCGACGTTCTCGGGCATGTCGAAGTTGATGATGTGGCTGGTATGCGGCACGTCGATGCCGCGGGCCGCGATGTCGGTGGCGACCAGGATGCGGTGCTCGCCTTCGCGGAACCCCTGCAGCGCCTGCACGCGCTGCCCCTGCGACAGGTTGGAGTGGATGCGCTCGACCGGGTGTCCCTCGCGCTCGAGCACGCCGGCGAGCCATTCGGCGTCGCTCTTGCGGCGGATGAAGACCAGGGTGCTGCCGAGCTCCTGGCGCAGCAGGGCCAGGATCAGGGCCTTCTTGTTCTCCGGGTCCACGAGATAGAGGCGGTGGCTGATGCCCTGGGCAGCCTTGCCCTCGGGGGTGATGTCGATGACCGCCGGAGCGTGCATGAAACGCTGCGCGAGGCGCTCGATGATCGGCGGCATGGTGGCCGAGAACATCAGGGTCTGGCGCTGGTCGGGGACCTCCTGCAGGATGCGCTGCACCTGCGGCAGGAAGCCGAGGTCGAGCATGTGGTCGGCCTCGTCGAGCACCAGCGCCTGGATCTCGTTGAGCCGCACGTTGCCGCGCTCGAGGTGGTCGTACAGGCGCCCGGGGGTGGCGACCACGATGTCGGGACGCTGGCGCAACCCGTGGATCTGCGGCCCCATCTTGACGCCGCCGATGAGGCAGACCGTCTTCAGGTGGTGGTCGCCGCCGAACAGATCGAGGAACGCCTTGGTCTGCAGGGCGATCTCGCGGGTCGGCGACAGGATCAGGCCGCGCAGGCCCTGGCCGTGGGTGAGCCGCTCTGCCAGCGGCAGGACGAACGCCGCGGTCTTGCCCGAGCCGGTCTCCGCAAGGCCGATCAGGTCGCGTCCCTGAAGCGCCACGGGGATGACCGCCGCCTGGATCGGCGTGGGATGAAGGAAGCCGATCTCCTGCACGAGCCGCAGGATGCGCTCGGAGAGGCCGAGGGCGGCAAAGGTCTGGTCGGTGGTTTGGACGGGGTGCTGGGGGATGGCGACGGTCTGCATGTAGTGGTGCTTATAGACCAACTCGCCGGCGCGCGACAAGGCCAGGAGAGGCCGAGGCGGCCCCGACAGAGGGTCGCCGAGCCATCGGCGGCCCGCCGGCTGCCTGTCGCGGCAG
>DATKFK010000524.1:0-5172 GCA_035544375.1 Thermoanaerobaculia bacterium | reverse complement strand
GATGGGAGAGCCCCTCGGCCTCGCGGGCGGCCCGTAGGCGCCCGCCAAAGCCCGCAGGCTCCGGCCGAGGGTCGTAGCCGAGGTAGGCGAGGATCTTGGGCCAGAAGCGAACGTCGGGCGCCACACGGCCCTTTTCCCAATTGAGGAGGGTGCCGGGGTCGCAGCCGATCTCCCGGGCAGCATCTCTCTGCTCCATGCCCCGGTCGAGGCGGGCCTTCAGGAGATGCTCGCCGACCGTCCGGGGGTTCTCGGGGTAGCCGGGGCGAGTTACCCGGCCGCGAAGGGTCAGTGATAAAAGGTGCACACATCCCTGGGGTTGCGTGGCCCTTTTGTGATCCGCTTGCGGGGCCGGATTCCTTGAAGGTAGCCTTTGAAGCCGCTCGGTGCAGCTCACAAGAGCAGGCCGCGCACCCGGGCAGTGGCGGCAATCATGGCGTTATGGCAGTCCGCAGGTTGCGATCGCACGCTCCCCGGGGCCGATCACTCGCCTTCACAGCACCAGGAGATGGCGCTTCTCCGCCCCCAGGGCCGCGGTCGTGGGCACCGAACGATCGAACGTGACGAACCGGCCTCCTCGCTCCACAGCAAGAGCGAGGAGGTAGACATCGGTCACCTGGCGTGGTCCGTGGACGCGGCTCGCGTCGATACGTCCCCCGTCCAGGAAGCTCACGGATGAAGGCCAGAACTCGTGGTACTCCGTCTTTGTCGCTCGGCGCAGAAGCTCGACCGCTGCCATCGCAGAAACCGGGCTCGGATAGCGGGGCTGGCTGACCACGCGGATAAAGCCGTTCTGCGTCACGGCGCACGAGGCCCAGCCCAAGTGGATCTCGGTCGAGATCCACTCGCGGGCGCGACCGTGATCGACGTGATCGCGATCGAGCAAGGCGAGCAGCACGTTGATGTCGAGCACAGCGCGCACTATTCGAGATCCTCCTCGCGGAGACGGTCGACCAACTCGTTCGAGATGACGGCGCCCCGGCGGGGGAGAGGCTGGAAGCCGTGGAAGGCTTCAGGTTCGGCGGTGTGGCCGGCGTGGCCCTGCCGGGTCAAGGCTTCGCGGGCGAGGTCGGAGAGCACCTCCCCTGAACTGCGCCTCTGCCGGCGCGCTCTCTCCTTCACCGCCAGGAGGACGTCATCCGCTATGTCGAGTGTGGTGCGCACGCATCGGATGCTATCACATCGCCACGCTCTCGAGGTCGCCGCCTTGCGGCCTCGGAGAGCCACTCGGCAGGATGGCAAGGTATGGATGAACCTTGGGGCCGCGTGCATAAGTGTTCGTGTCCGCTTACGAGGACAGAAATTCCCTCCCCGGCTGCCCGGAGGCGCCCAGACCATCGGCAAGCAGCAGAGACGGGTGCGCCTCGGCGGGGGCTGGACCGACCTCGACCTGAAGGGCCGCGGCATGAACCTTGACAAGCCTTGGCCGTATCTACACACTGTATCTATGACAACCGCGAAGCTCTTCCAGCATGGTGGCAGTCAGGCGGTCAGACTGCCGAAGGAATTCCGCTTTGAAGGCACCGAAGTGGAGATCGAAAAGCGCGGCCAGGAGGTGGTGTTGCGGTCCAAGCCTAAACCTAGCCTGAAGACGCTCGCGGATGTCGCGCGCCTAATGCGGGAGAGCTTCCCTGAAGCGGGTGACTTTCCGGATCGCGACCAGCCAGCGGATCCTCAGCTTCGAGATCTGACGCTCGATTGAGGCACGCGCTCATGTACATGCTGGACACCTCCGTCTGCGTGGACCTGATCCGGGGACGGGCGTCGGAAGCAGAGCTGCCGGCTCCATCCGAGTGTGTGCTCTCCGTGATCACCGTCGCGGAGCTCGAGGTCGGCATCCGCCGCTCCAGTCGTCCCACCGCACAGCGGCAGGCCGTTGAGGCGTTCACTAGCTTCTTTGAGATCGTCCCATGGGATCTCCAAGCAGCAAGCCACTACGGCGAGTTCCGCGTCGATCTCGAAAAAAGAGGCATGGGGATCGGTCCACTCGACCTGCTCATCGCGGCCCATGCCCATCGGCTTGGAGCAACTATCGTGACCGGCAACATCCGTGAGTTTCAACGCATCGCCGGTCTGACGTGCCTGGAATGGACGAAGGCATGAAGCCGGGCGGCGCCTGCGCTCGCCCAAGGGTCCGGGCTCTTTAAGTACCCGAAGACCGCTCACGAAGAAGCCGTACTGACTCGATCATGAGCGCATTGAACCCGATCTTGAGCCCGGTCGACAGGAATTCGCGATCCGAGGCCAAGATCGCGCTCTTCCGATCCCTCTTCCGCGGTCGAGACGATGTGTATCCGCGCCGCTTCGAGAGCCGGAAGACCGGCAAGACCAGTGGGTCCTTTCTTGCGAGCGTGCGAAGGCAGGCCGGCGCGGAGCTTCTACTGCGCCCGCTGCCTACCTAACCGCAGCCATTTGGGGCTCGGCGCTACCGGGATTCGGGAAGAAATGTGCTGATCGTGCCCGCGGCAAGGCACCCTCCGCCTTCCTTGGCTGAGACCTGCATGTCGTACGTTGCGAGGGCTGCGGCGCCGCCGGCAGGCACAGCCGAAACGCGCAGGGCTCGGTCTGTCGGCAGACCGGGAGAGAGTTGGGCGCCGCGCACGCCTACCAGGTAGCCGATGCGGGGCTCGCCGCCGACCGGAGGCCGCACCAGTGCCTGGAAGGCAGCAGCAGCCTGGGCGGCCAGCTCGATCGCCAGGAACCCGGGCGCCTCGCCGCCCTCTGCGAGCGGGTGGGCCGCTGGAATGACGCCCTCGCAGACGATGCCGCCGGCGCCGGCCGCCAGTACCGCGGCCAGCAAGAGGGCCGGGGGCGCATGCGGGAGCAGGCCGGCAACCGGCGGCAAGCCGGTGCCGAGCGCGAGGCCCTGTCGTAACAGCAACTCATCGGCTGGCGGCCGGCCGGCGCCGATGCGCACCGTCCCCTCGCTCGCCAATTCGACCGGCTGGTCGGCTCCCGATTGGCGCCACAGCTCGAAGCGGATCGCGTCCGCGGCGGCGACCGCGGCTTCGCCTGACGTGGTGATGAGGTTCAGGCGGAGCTCGAGGCGGTCGCCGGGAGAAACCAGCCGCCGCAGGCGGAGCTTGCGCACCTCGGCAATGACGGTGTCGCCGGAAGGGTCTCCGGGGAGCTCGCGGTGGAAACCCGGAAGTCCACCGCGAGAGGCGAGCTCGCGGAGAACCACGCGCAGCAGGGCGAGGTGCGCGATTCCGGGAAGCAGCGGCCGGTCCGGGAAGTGGCCGGCGAAGATCGGGCTATCGGCCGGGACCGACAGCTCCGCCACGGCGAACGGCGGTGGCGACACCGTTGCCGGCGCTGTGTCGAGCCGCAGGAGGCGGAAGCCGGCGGGTCCGGCGGCGGTCATCCTGCGGGCGGGACCGTCTCCGCAACCGCCCCCTGCCCCGTTGCGGCCGTCGCTTCGGCCTCGGCGCTGAAGAGCGAGAAGGCCTCTCGCCGCGGCGCCAGCGGCAGGTAGTGGTTGGCGCGAACCATCAGGAAGAACAGCTCCAGCCGCCAGCGCAGCGGGAACGCCAGGCGCGGGAAGACCGAGCCGGCGAGCACCGAGATCGTCGCATTGTGCACCGCGAGCGGGCCGCTGCCGCTCAGGAACAGCTCCCGGAAGGATTGCCGGTAATAGTTCCGCACCATGCGGAACAGCGGCGTCGAGCTGCCTTGGAGGTAGCGGTTGTAGCGCCGGCGCACCCGCCGCGGCGGCGCGCCCTCGCGCAACATGGCGATGATGCCGCGCGAGGCCTCGACGGCGGCCATCATTCCCAAGCAGACGCCGGTCGAGAAGATCGGGTCGAGGAAGGTGGCGGCGTCCCCCACCAGGAAGTAGCCCGGGCCGGAGTAGGGCCGGCAGCGATAGCTGAAGTCGGCGCAGACCACGTTGGTCGGAGGGCAATCCGCGGCGGCGGTGCGGTGGCGCAGCAACGGGCAGCGTGCGATACCCCACTCCAGCATGCGGTCCGCGGGCACCCCGACGCGGCGGGCGGCGTCGACGTCCATCACCAGGCCGATGCTGTCCCGCCGTTCGTCGATCGGGATGATCCAGAACCATCCCTCGTCGCACATCACCATGGTCGGGTCGCCGGCCGTCGCCCCGGAGCGGCGCTGGACCCCCTCGAAGTGCTTGAAGTAGGCGATCTTGCGGTGCTCGGGAAGCATGCGCCGGATGCCCAGGTGCTTGCCGACCAGGGTTGCCTGGCCGCTGGCGTCGATCAACATGCGACCGGCCACCCGCTCGCTGCGCCCGTTCCCCTGCTGAGGATCGGCTTCGACCGCGACGTCGCCCTCGGCGAGACGGACGATCCGGCGCACCGCCACGTCCTGGCTCACCTCGGCGCCGGCCGCGGCAGCCTCGCCGAGCAGCATGGCGTCGAACGGCGCTCGCTCGATGTTGAAGGTCTCGTTGGCCTCCCGGAGCAGGCAGTCGGCAAACAGGAAATGCTGGCTGCCGCGGCCGTGGCCGACGGCGAACTCGACTCCCGCCTTGTCCACCTGCGGTATGCGGCGCAGCGCCGGCTCCAGCCCCAGCTCGCGGATCAGCTGCAGGTTGGCGGGCAGGAACGACTCGCCGATGTGGAAGCGCGGGAAGCGGGCGCGTTCGAGGACCCTGACCGACAGGCCCGCGCGCGCCAGCATCAGCGCCGCGGTGGCGCCGGCGGGTCCGCCGCCGACGATCACCACGTCATACATCGTTTCGTTGGCTGTCATCGGCTGCAGAGGTCTGGGAGCGGAAGGAGCTTATGGGCTGCGCCGGCGGCCGTCAATTTGGCGCCCGCGGGCTGGCCCGCCGCGGTCGCGCGGCTCGCCCGCGCGGATGGCAAATCCGGGCAGGGCCCGAGGCGAAGCGCCGCGCGGTACCCCCGGGGCGCATCCTTGCGCGCTTTACTGATTTCATGGAAGCCTTGTCGCCGCCGCGGTCGCGCACCTCCGCTCGATCGCCTTGCGGCACGCTGCGCCGCAGCCAGAGGAGTGTCCCGCCGTGAAGAAGATTGCGAAGCATGTCCGATTGAGCCGCGAAACCCTCCTGGCGCTCGACGCGCCTGGCTGGCAGGGCGTCGCGGGCGGTTTTACCACCAACACCGGCTGCGGCACGGACGCCTGCCCGACGCTCCCCGTGGTTTCGTGCAAGTTCAAGTGCACCGGTTAGGACGTCGCCACGGTCAGGCC
>DATKFK010000523.1:0-2150 GCA_035544375.1 Thermoanaerobaculia bacterium | reverse complement strand
GATGCAAGGAGATCAAATCATATGATCACAATGTCGCACACGCGCTGCATGCGGTAAGTAATCTCCGCGATCTTGGGTTCAGGATTCCGCAACGCAATACCAGGTTCATCGAGCACCTCAGTGAGTGGGGACCGAACCGTTACCTCGATTTTCCCTGCCATGTCGTCGGCACTGAACTCTGGGATCTCGATTGGACCGTTTGGCATGTCCGGCGGTTTTGCCAAGACTTTCTACTCATGCCGGGCGACGCCGGCCGGTACGATCGCGTCTTTGCAGACCTCGATTTGCGTGCGGCAAGGCGGGCAGACAAGACACGACCAACCGACTTTCGGGTGGATCGCGGTGAACTCGAGGACATTCTTGAGAGAGGCGAGCCCGTGACGCGAACGGCTTTGGTCTGGCACAACCCGTGCTATGGGCGGAGAAGCAAGAAACCTCCGCCTCGCCGAATCAACAGCGCGTTTGAGAATCCCACGCATGTGATGCACCCGCGTGTCCTGTTGCCCATCTTGAAAAAATTGGTTCCCCTTCCAAAGAGGATCGTAGACCAACTTGAGAGCATGCCTTGAGCCTGTGAGGTTTCACAACCTGCGGTGTTTCGAGCCAGTCGCCTTGACCGGAGCGATCTCCTCGGCCTTCTCAACGAGCCCGAGGCCGTTCGTGGCTGCAGTTATTATTCTCGTGGCCATCTTCGATCTCAAGAACGTCGTGCCGGCGCGGCGCGGCTCATCTGCTCCTCTTCGGCGGCTTGGAAGATTCGGTCGGACCCGGGCGCGTGGTCGAACACGACGTTTCGGGCGCCAGCGTCGCCGCGTGGACAAGGGCCTTGCCGGGATCGGCTATCTCGTGGAAGCAGATCTCGAATTAGATTAGACCACGTCGCCCAGGAACGCGACGTCCGCTAAGTCGGCGCAGACGACGTCCACGGCGACCGCCATGCTCCTTGCCGCGGGCGGCGGCTTCACCCGGCGGCAAGGTCGCCCAGCCAGACCAGGTGGCGGGCGTGGCCGCCGGCGCGGGCGGCTTCGTAGAACGGGCGGTCGGCGGTGACCAGCGAGCAATCCGCCTGCATGGCGAGAGCGAGGTAGAGGCTGTCGGAGAGGCGCAGGTCGGCACGCAGCGCGAGCGCCAGGGCGGCAGGCACCAGCGCGGACACCGGGGTCCACTCGAAGGGCACCTGGCGCAGCTCCGCGAGCACGTCGCGGGCCCCCTGCTCGTCGATCTCGCCGAGCCGCACCCGGCTGGCCAGCAAACCGGCGATCTCGAGCGTGAGCAGGTCGGGCGCCAGCAGGTCGCAGCTGCCGGCAAGCAGGGCTTCGGCGTGGGCGGTGAGCCGCCCGGGGAAGTACCACTGGGCTGCCACGCTGGCGTCGATCACGCAGCGCCGCACTCGCTCCCTCCTCCCCTGCCAGACCGGGACCCGGCAGCCGCCATCAGGGCGCCTCCTCCCCGCCGCCACGGCCTTCCCCCGGAGAGCCCGGGGAGAGACGATCACCGTCGCGGGCCAGCAGCTCGTCGCTGGCGGTGAGCCGGCGCCCGGCCCATCGCGCCCTCAACCGGCGGGCGCCCTCCAGGGCGCGCTGCCGGGAGAAGCCGAGCGCCCCTTCGAGCACCGTCCGCGCCTCCTCCTCCACCGAGCGCCCATGGCGCACGGCGCGGGCGCTCAGGCTCTCGATCACCCGGGGATCCACGTCCTGCAGCACCAGGTGAGCCATGCCGCGACCCTCCGCTTCTAAGGATTCACCGGCCGGACTTCGGTCACGAAATATTCGGTGTCGCCGAAGCAGGAGGACGGGACCCCGCGGTGCTGCTCGTAGTGCAGCGCGACCCGCTGCCCCATCGTCTGGTTGAGACGCGCGGCGACGGCGCCGTCGCGCACCGTGAAACGGAAGATCTCCGGCATCGCCCCCGGCAGGTTCACCATCGCCAGCTCTCCCTCCCAGGTCTTGCACAGCCACCCCTTGTGGGAGAACTTCTGCACGTATCCGGCACGCTCGCCCGACGAATAGCTGTAGGCCAGGGTCGCCCAGACGTAGAGAGCGCAGCCCGCGGCGACCACCACCACCAGCGCGAGCAGCAGGAGCGGCCAGCGGCTCCGGCGCCTCGCCATTGGCCTTGCCGGCGCCGCGGCCGGCGCCGGCGCAGAGGGC
>DATKFK010000522.1:0-2019 GCA_035544375.1 Thermoanaerobaculia bacterium | reverse complement strand
CGGCAGCCCCGGCCTCTATGGCTATTCCCCGACGGAGATCCTGTACGACCATGTGAGCGTGGCGCCGAACCGGTGACGGCCCGGCAGCAGCCGGCGGCCGCCGCCGGCACGAAAGGCATGAGAGCGATCGGCATGAAGAGGATGATCCGTAGCGGCCCGGCGCTGGGGCTCGGCCTCGGCTGCGGGCTCGCGGCCCTGCTCGTCGCCGGGCGCGCCGAGCCCCGGCAGCCGCCGCCCGCCGCCCCGCCGCCCGCCGCCCCGGCGACGGTGACGATGTACGGCGGCTCGCCGTCGCGCAACATGGCGTCCGACGCGACCCATCTGCCCAGCCGCTGGGACCCGGCGACCGGGCTCAACGTCAAGTGGACCGCCGACCTGGGATCCCAGAGCTACGGCGGGCCGGTGGTGGCCGGCGGCAAGGTCTTCGTCGGCACCAACAACCAGCTGCCGCGCAATCCCAAGGTGGTCGGCGACCGCGGCATCATCATGGCGTTCCGCGCCGCCGACGGCCAGTTCCTCTGGCAGTCCGTCCACGAGAAGCTGAGCCAGGGCAAGGTCAACGACTGGCCGCTGCAGGGCATCTGCTCGACGCCGGCGGTCGAAGGCAACCGCCTCTACTACGTCTCCAACCGCGACGAGCTCGTGTGCGCCGACACCGAGGGCTTCCGCGACGGCAAGAACGACGGTCCGTTCGTGACCGAGACCGACACCAGCGAGATCGCCGCCGACTTCATCTGGAAGCTCGACTTGATCGGCGAGCTTGGC
The DNA here is from genome assembly GCA_035544375.1 of Thermoanaerobaculia bacterium. Classification (GTDB taxonomy): domain Bacteria; phylum Acidobacteriota; class Thermoanaerobaculia; order Multivoradales; family UBA5704; genus JASLEW01. The sequence continues at coordinate 1,254 of DATKFK010000522.1, read as the reverse complement.
GTGTATCCGCACAACCAGGCGGCGAGCAGCCCGCTGGTGGTCGGCGACCTGGTCTACGTGGTGAGCGGCAACGGCGTGGACGAGGGGCACATCAACATCCCCGCACCGCGGGCGCCCAGCTTCCTGGCCGTGGACAAGCACACCGGCAAGGTGGTCTGGCAGAGCTCGCTCCCCGGCGAGAAGGTCCTGCACGGACAGTGGTCGAGCCCCTCCTATGGCGTGCTCGACGGCAGGCCGCAGGTGCTGTTCGCGGGCGGCGACGGCTGGCTCTACGCCTTCGAGCCGAAGACCGGCAAGCTGATCTGGCGCTTCGACTGCAATCCCAAGGACGCCGTCTACACGATCGGCCCCGGCTCGACGCGCAACGGCATCCTCGCCATGCCGGTCATCGTCGGCGACATGGTCTACGTCGCGGTGGGCGAGGACCCCGAGCACGGCGAGGGGATCGGCCACCTGTGGGCGCTGCGGCCCAAGGGCGAGGGCGATCTCACCGGCAAGGCGGTGGTGTGGCATCGCGGCGGCGAGGACTTCCACCGCAGCCTGTCCACGGTGGCGGTGCACGGCGGCATGCTCTTCACCGCCGATTTTTCGGGTTACGTCTATTGCCTCGACGCCGCGACCGGCAAGCCCAACTGGATCTACAACTCCGAGGGCGCGATCTGGGGCTCGACGCTGGTCGCGGACGGCAAGGTCTACATCGGCAACGAGGACGGCGATGTCGCGGTGCTGCGCGCGGCGCCCAAGCTCGAGGTGCTCGGCAAGGTCAACATGGGCAGCGCGGTCTTCAGCACGCCGGTGGCGCGCGACGGCGTGCTCTACATCACCTCGCGCTCCAAGCTGTTCGCGCTGGCCGAGGGCATCGCCCCGCACCCGCTGCCAGCGGCACACCCGAAGGCGCCCGCCGCGAGCTCCGGTCGCTAGCCCGGCCGCCAGCCGGAGCGACCGGAAGAGGCGATCTTGACGACCATCCTCGACACCTCCCTGGCGGCCGCGGTGAGCGAGGCCCGCCGGCATCTCGATGCCCACGTGCGGGAGATCGTGCGCTGGCACTTCGACCCCGCCACCGGCTCGCCGTTCTGGCTCGACGCCGCACGCCGCCTGGGATTCGATCCGCGGCGGGAGATCGGCGGCTACGACGACCTGCGCCGCTTCGGCCATTTCGACGACGACTGCCTGCGCGGCGGCCCGATCCGGCGCTTCGTGCCGCGCGCCCTGGCCGACCGCCCCATCTCGGTGTTCGAGACCGGCGGCTCG
>DATKFK010000521.1:0-5196 GCA_035544375.1 Thermoanaerobaculia bacterium | reverse complement strand
GCCGCACCAGCGCCGTGTTGAAGGCGAACAGCTCGCTGCGCCGTGCCACCCGGCGCAGCGCCAGCACGAAGGCGAGCAGGAAGCGGGTGTGCGGGTCCATCGAGCCGCTGGTGTCGCACAGCACCACCAGGCGCGGCCATTCGACGGCTCGCCGCCGCCGGGCGAGCGACAGGAGCTCTCCGCCCTGGGCCACGGCGCGCCGGAAGCTGCGCCGCAGGTCGGCCTCGCCGCGGGCCGTGCCGTGCACCGGTATGCGCCGCCGGCTGGGCCTGGTGGCGAGCCGCAGGGCGAGGCGGTCCATCAGGCGCTCCATCGCCTCGATGTCCGCCGCCGAGCAATCCGCGAAGGACTTGCGCCGCAGCAGCTCCTCCGGGCTGTAGCCCGGCTCCTCGCCGGCCGCCCCGTCGCGCCCGGCCGCCGCCGCGTCGCGCGGCGGCGCGGCGGCCGGCAGCCGCAGATTCGGCGCCAGCCGCACCGGCCGCGCCGGCCGCGGACGGGGCGGCTTCGTCGGGTCCTCGAAACGCTGCGCCGCGGGCCGCCGGCGCTCGGCGCCGGCCTGGCCCGGCGGCCGCGCGCTGAACCACAGCTCGAACAGCTCGGCGAACGCCGCCGCGTCGCGCGGCCGGATCTTCAGCGCCGTCCGCAGCGCGCGCCGCACCTCGTCGCGGTCGCCGAGGTCCACCAGCGACAGCGCCTCGTAGGCATCGGCCTCGTCGCTCAGGCCGACCGCCACGCCGCGCCCGCGCAGCTCGCGGCCGAAGCGCGCGAGGTGAACGACGAGGCCCGTGCCGCCGGGCCCACGGGGTTCGTCGGGCCCGGTCATCCCAAAGCCGCCTCCGGCGCCTCGCCCAATGCCGCCTCCGGCGCCTCGCCCAGCGCCGCCTCCGGCGCCTCGCCCAGCGCCGCCGCCAGCGCCGCCGCCAGCTCGCCGCCGCCCAGCTCGCGCAGGTCGTGATGGTCCTTGACCACGCAGCCCAGGGTCTGCTCGACCGTCTCGAGGTCCAGCCGATCGCGGTCGAGCCGCAGCAGCGCCTGCGCCCAGTCGATGCTCTCCGCCACGCCCGGGGCTTTGCTCAGGTGCCGCCGCCGCAGGACCTGCATGAAGCGGGCGATCTCCGCGGCCAGCCGCGCACCGGCCTGCGGCACCCGGGTGCGCAGGATGCGCACCTCCTTGTCGAGCGTCGGGTGGTCGATGTACAGGTACAGGCAGCGGCGCCGCAGCGCGTCGCCGATCTCGCGGCTGCGGTTGGAGGTGAGCACCACGTAGGGCACGTGCTCGGCCCGCACCGTGCCCAGCTCCGGGATCGTCACCTGGAAATCGGAGAGCACCTCGAGCAGGAACGCCTCGAAGCCGTCGTCGGCGCGGTCCACCTCGTCGATCAGCAGCACCGGCGGAGCGTCGCGCCGGGTGATGGCGCGCAGCAGCGGCCGCTCCAGCAGGTAGGCGCGGCCGAAGATCAGCTCCTCGATCTCGGCGGCGGCCTTGCCCTCGTGCTCGGCCAGCCGCAGCCGCAGCATCTGGCGCTGGTAGTTCCATTCGTAGAGCGCGGTCGCCACGTCCAGCCCCTCGTAGCACTGCAGGCGGATGAGCTCGGCCGGCAGCAGCCGCGCCAGCACCTTGGCGATCTCGGTCTTGCCCACCCCGGCATCGCCTTCGATCAGCAGCGGCCGGCGCATCTCCTTGGCCAGGTAGAGCGCGGTGGCGACGCCGGCCTCGGCGATGTAGCCCTGCCTCTCCATCGCCTCCTGGAGCGCCGCGATCTCCGGCTTCAAGCCGCACCCCGGGCCGTCAGGAAACGCTCCGGCGCCGCCAGGAACCGCTCGCGGCAGCCGCCGCAGCAGAAATACCAGGTGCGGCCGCCGGCCTCGGCGGTATGGCGGGCGCCGGCCATCTCGACCTGCATGCCGCAGACCGGATCGACCGCCTGTGCCGCCGCCTCGCCGCCCGCCTCGTCCCGCAAGCCTGCCGCCACCGCCTGGGCACCCAGCCCGGCGTCCTCGCTGGCCGCCGGCTTCTCGCCGGCAGCCGTCGTGGCATGCCGCCGCGCCACGATCTCGGCCAGCACGCTCACCGCGATCTCCTCTGGCGCCTGCGCGCCGATGGCCACCCCGGCCGGGCTGCGGATCGCGTCGAGCTCCGCCGCCGCGACCCCCTGGCCGAGCAGGCTCTGGCGCACCTGCGCGAACCGCCTGGCGCTCGCCACCACCCCAAGGTAGGCCGGCCGCATCGCCAGGGCCGCCCGGATCGCCGCCTCGTCGTTGTCTCCCATCGTCGCCACCACGGCGAAGCAACCGCTCCGCGGCGCACCCGCCTCGAGGCTGGCGGCGAGCCCCGGCGCCGCCGGCGCCGTGAACACCCGGTCCGCCTCGGGGAACATGGCCGGCTCGGCGCCCGCGTCCACGGCGAAGACCGCGTAGCCCATCGCCTTGCCGAGCCGCACCACGGCCCGGGCGATCGGCGAGACGCCGAAAACCACCAGCCGCGCCGCCGGCAGGATGGGGTCGAGGTAGATCTCCACGCTCCCTCCACTGTGGCAGGTCATCGGGAAGACCGCCACCCCCGGCCGCCGTTCCGCCTCCGGATCAGGCGACAGCGACAGCAGCCGCGGCCTGCCGTCGGCCAGCGCCCGCCGCGCTTCCCGCACCACGGTCGGCTGCGTACAGCTGCCTCCCAGCCAACCATGGAAGTCGCCGGCGGCGGTGATCAGCGCCATGTCGCCCGCCTGCGCCGAGCTGGCCGGCTGGCGGCGCACCACCACGGCCAGCACGAAGGGTTCCTGCCTTCCCGCCAGCTCCGACGCCATTCGCAACAGCTCGGCATGCATCGGGGTCAGCGTCCAGTCTCAGGGCTTTGGGGCATCCCGGATCCGCGCGTAGTCCTCGGGCACGTCGAGGTCGGCGAGCGTCGCCGCCGGCCAGGACAGCATCTCCGCCTCGGTGCGATGGCGCTTGACCACCTGCCGGCCGCAGCCGCCCCCGGTCATCGCCCGCAACTCGTCGAAAAGACGGCGATCGTAGAGCATCGGGGGCGCGTTCACCCCCGCGTAATCGGAGATGACCAGCGGCGCCCGCGTCGCCCGGTAGCGCGCCACCAGCCCGGCGATCATCTCCACGCTGACCAGGGGCATGTCGGCGAGCAGCACCATGGCCGCCGGCACTCCGGGCGGCAGCGCCGACACGCCGGCCTTGAGCGACGAGGTGATCCCCTGGTCGTACTCGGGATTGATCACCACCTGGCAGGCCAGGCCGTCGAGCTCCTGCCGCGTCCTCTCCGCCTGGTGGCCGAGCACCACCAGCAGCGGGGAGAGGCCGGCGGCCATGGCCCGCCGCACCGCGCCCCGCAGCACGCTCTCGCCGCCGAGCTCGAACAGCAGCTTGTTGCACCCCATGCGGCTCGAGGTGCCGGCCGCCAGCAGGATGCCGGCGACGGCGCCGTCCGCGCCGCCGGCCATGCCGTCCGTGCCGCCGGCTCTCGCGGGCGCGGTCCACCCGGCCGTTGCGCCAGGCCCCGGGGACCCGTCCTGACCGGCCGGCGAGCCCGGTTCAACCGGCATGGATGGCCTCCCGCCTCGCCGACAGGTGCCGCGGCTCCCGCTGGGCCGTGAACGCCAGCAGCTCGGCGACGATGCTGATCGCCACCTGCCGCGGCCCGTCGGCGCCCAGGTCGAGCCCCACCGGGCCGAACACGCGCTCGCGCTCCCGCTCCGCGCTGTCCTGGCGCGCCCCCTGGCGCCGCTCCCCGGCGCCTTGCACCTCGCGCAGGATGGCCTCGGTGCGGCCGCGCGGCCCCAGCACCCCCACGTAGGGATACCCCGCCGCCAGCAGCCGCCGCACCCATTCGCGGTCGTGCGCCAGCGAGTGGGTCTTGACCACCGCCAGGGAACGCGCCGCATCGGGCAGCGCCAGGTCCGGGTCCGCGGGCCGCGCCACGATCCGCCGCGACGCCTGGGGGAACCACTCGGCGGCCAGCAGGGCCGGCCGATGGTCGAGCAGGGTCACGCGGAAGCCGACGTCGGCGGCATAGGCAACCAGCGGCCGGGCGTCGTCGCCGCCGCCGCAGACGACCAGGTGAGAAGGCGGCGGCAGCACGTCGAGGAACACCCGGCACCCGGCGATCGTCTGGACGCCCGAGCGCCCCGCCGCCACCAGCTCGCGGGCGCGCGCCGCCACCTGCCGGTCGAGCTCCGGCGTTCCCAGGGAGCCGTGCACGAGCCCCGCCGGCCGAGGCGGCGCCGCGCCCGCTGCAACCCTTGCGAGCTCGGGTGCGTTCCGGCGCTCTCCGGATTGCCGCGGCTCCCGCGCCGGCCGCGCGTCCGCGGCCTGCCCGGCGTCCCGCAGCTCGACGGCCAGGGTGGCGCCCACCCGCGCCGCCTCGTCCCCAGCCGCGAGATCCCCCGGATCCCCCGCTGCCAGAACGGTGGCGAGCGCCAGCGGGGCCTCGCCGTCGAACAGCTCCCGCAGCCGTCCGGCGAGCGCCGCCAGCGGCCCCTCGGTCGCCGGCTGCACGAAGACGTCCACCAGCCCGTTGCAGCCCAGGCCGAGGCCCCACACCACGTCGTCGTCGCCGGTGTTGTAGTGGCGCAGCGAGGGCATGCCGCTCTCGACGACCGCCTGCGCCACCTCGCGCACGTCGGCCTCGAGGCAGCCGCCGCTGACGCTGCCCAGGGTGCCGCCGGTGTCCTCGATGAGCAGCTTGGCGCCCGGCCGGCGGTAGGCCGAGCCGACGATCTCGACCACCGTGGCCAGCGCCGCCCGCCGCCCCGCGGCCTTCAACTCGGCCAGCCGCGCCAGGATTTCGGCAGTCTCTTTCCAGTGGTTCATGCCCGCCGCGCCCCGCTGCCAAAAATACCTCCGGACCGCCGGCGATTCAATAGTGGCGACACCGCGCCGCTGGCCCGAAGGGCGCGCCGTCAACCGGCGGCCAGCGACCGGGCGATGCGGGCGATCTGCCGGCGGTGCACCAGGTCGTGGGCCGCCGCCATGCGCACCATGTCCTTGACGCTCCCCGGGCCGCGCTCGGAGTGCACCCCTACCCGCGCCAGCTCGTCCTCGCCGAGCGACCGCAGCAGCCGCAGGTGCGCCGCGCGCAACGGCAGCAGCACGGCCTGGGCCGAGGCGAGGGTCGCGTCGCGGTAGTGCAGCCGCGCCGCCCACAGGTCCTGGTCGAAACCCTCGAGGCGCGGCTCGTCGTGGGCC
>DATKFK010000520.1:0-22152 GCA_035544375.1 Thermoanaerobaculia bacterium | reverse complement strand
CCGATTCGCGATTGACCGTCATGTCCTCTCCCCCTCGTCCCGCTCCGGGCCGCGCGTCCTGGCCTTCAGGAAGTCGCGGTTCATGCGTGCGATGAAGTCGATCGACACTCCCTTAGGACAGATCTCCTGGCACTCGGCGTAGTTGGTGCAGTAGCCGAATCCCTCCCGCTCCATCGCCTGCACCATCGCCAGCGCCCGGCTGGCGCGCTCGGGCTGCCCCTGCGGCAGCAGCCCCAGGTGGGACACCTTGGCGGCGGTGAACAGCTGCGCCGCGCCGTTCGGGCACTGGGCGACGCAGGCCCCGCAGCCGATGCACTCGGCGGCCTCGAAGGCGCGGTCGGCGATCCGCTTGGGCACCGGCATCAGGTTGGCCTCCGGAGCGCTGCCGGTCGAGACCGAGACGAAGCCTCCGGCCTGGATCACCCGGTCGAAGGCGCCGCGATCGACCATCAGGTCCTTGACCACCGGAAACGCGCGCGCGCGCCAGGGCTCGAGGTGCAGCACATCGCCGTCCCTGAAATGACGCATGTGGAGCTGGCAGACGGTGGTGCCGCGCCGCGGCCCGTGGGCCTCGCCGTTGATCATGAACCCGCACATGCCGCAGATCCCCTCCCGGCAGTCGTGGTCGAAGGCGATGCGGTCCTCACCCCTCTCGGCCAGGCGCTCGTTGACCACGTCGAGCATCTCGAGAAAGGAGCTGTCGGGGTTGATGTCCGCCGCCTCGTAACGCTCCATGCGCCCCGGGGCGTCGGGCCCGGCCTGGCGCCAGACGTAGAGGGTCAGGTTCATTACTTGTAGCTCCTCCGGGACAGCTCCACCGACTCGAAGTGGAGGGGCTCCGCGTGGCGCACCGCGGGGCGGTTCTCGCCCTGCCACTCCCAGGCGGACACGAACGCGTACTGCTCGTCGTTGCGCAGCGCCTCGCCGTCCGGCGTCTGGTGCTCCTCGCGGAAGTGACAGCCGGCCGACTCGTCGCGGTCGAGCGCATCCCGGCACATCAGCTCGGCGAGCTCGAAGTAGTCCGCGACCCGGCCGGCCTTCTCGAGGTCCTGGTTGACCTCCGCGGGAGCGCCGCTCACCCGCAGGTTTTGCCAGAACTCCTGGCGCAACGCGGCGATCTCGCCGATCGCCTGCTCGAGACCGGCGGCCGTCCGCGAGATGCCGCAGGCGTGCCAGACCAGGTGGCCGAGCTGACGGTGGAACGACTCGGGGCTCCGCCGGCCGCGCAGCGCGAGCAGGCTGGCGAGCCGCTGGCGCACCTGGGCCTCGACGCCGTCGAAACCGGCGCCGGCCGCCGAGACCTTCTCGCCCAGATGCTCCGCCAGGTAATTGCCGAGCGTCGCCGGCAGGATGAAGTACCCATCGGCCAGGCCCTGCATCAGGGCGCTGGCCCCCAGCCGGTTGGCGCCGTGATCGGAGAAGTTGGCCTCGCCGGCGACGAACAGGCCGGAGACGTTGCTCATCAGGTTGTAGTCCACCCACAGGCCGCCCATGGTGTAGTGCGGCGCGGGATAGATCCGCATCGGGGTCACCCACGGGTCTTCGCCGGTGATCTTCTCGTACATCTCGAACAGGTTGCCGTAGCGGTCCTCGATCACCGCCCTCCCCAGCCGGCGGATGGCATCGGCGAAGTCGAGATAGACGCCGTTCTTCTGCGGGCCGACGCCGCGGCCGCCGTCGACGACCTGCTTGGCGTTGCGGGCCGCGACGTCGCGCGGCACCAGGTTGCCGAAGGCCGGGTAGCGCACCTCGAGGTAATAGTCCCTGTCCGCCTCGGGAATGCTCTCGGGCGGTCGGGTGTCCGCGGGGTCCCTGGGCACCCAGATGCGCCCGTCGTTGCGCAGCGACTCGCTCATCAGCGTCAGCTTCGACTGGTACTCGCCGGACGCCGGGATGCACGTGGGGTGGATCTGGGTGAAGCAGGGGTTCGCGAACAGGGCGCCGCGCCGGTGGGCGCGCCAGATGGCCGTGGCGTTGCTGCCCTTGGCGTTGGTCGACAGGTAGTAGACGTTGCTGTAGCCGCCCGTCGCCAGCACCACCGCGTGCCCGGCGTGGCGCTCGAGCTGGCCGGTCACCAGGTTGCGGGCGATGATGCCCTTGGCGCGGAGGCCCGAGCCATCGTCCTCGACCACCAGGTCGAGCATCTCGGTGCGCGGAAACATCCGCACGCTGCCGGCCGCGATCTGCCGGCACAGCGCCTGGTAGGCGCCGAGCAGCAGCTGCTGGCCGGTCTGGCCGCGCGCATAGAAGGTGCGCGACACCTGCGCGCCGCCAAAGGAGCGGTTGTCGAGCAGGCCGCCGTACTCGCGGGCGAAGGGCACCCCCTGGGCGACGCATTGGTCGATGATGTTCACCGACAGCTCGGCGAGACGGTGGACGTTGGCCTCCCGGGAGCGGAAGTCGCCGCCCTTGATGGTGTCGTAGAAGAGCCGGAAGACGCTGTCGCCGTCGTTGTGGTAGTTCTTCGCGGCATTGATGCCGCCCTGGGCGGCGATCGAGTGCGCGCGGCGCGGCGTGTCCTGGAAACAGAAGCACTCGACCTGGTAGCCCAGCTCGCCAAGGCTGGCGGCGGCGGCGGCGCCGGCCAGGCCCGAGCCCACCACCAGCACGGTGAACTTGCGCTTGTTGCTGGGGTTCACCAGCCGCAGATGGTTGCGATGCTCGAGCCACTTGGCAGCGAGCGGGCCGCGCGGCGCCTTGCCGTCGAGGTTCATCGCACCAACCTGCTCAGCACGGCCACGGGAAAGGAGATGTTGCCAAGGGTGATGATCCAGGCGAATGCATGGGCGAAGCCGTTGCGCCACAGGTTGAAACGCGGATGGTTCCAACCCAGTGATTGAAACATGCTCCACAGGCCGTGGTAGAGGTGAAAGCCGAGAGCGACCTGCGCCGCGATGTAGAAGATGGCCACCCACCACACCTGAAAGCCGGCGACGACGTTGTGGTACACGTCTCCCGGCACGAAATCCGGATGCACCGTCCCCCAGGTGAGGTGCAGCAGGTGGTAGACGACGAAGAGCAGGAGGATGACGCCGCCCCAGCGCATCGTGCGCGAGGCGTAGGTGGTGTGGATGCGGGTGCCGGCGACGTACGCGGTGGGGCGGGCCGCCCGGCTCATCAGGGTCAGCTTCCAGGCCGCCCAGATGTGCAGCAGGACGCAGACGATCAGCACCAGGCGGACCGCCCACAGCAGGACGCCTGCCGGCACCGCGGGTTCCCCCACGGTGCGCAGGAACCGCGAATAGCTGTTGATGGCCTCCGGCCCGAGGTAGAGCTTGAGGTTGCCGAGCATGTGCCCGAGGACAAACGCGAAGAGGACCATGCCGGTGACGGCCATCACCGCTTTCTTGCCCACCGCCGACCCGACCAGATCTGGGAACCAGGCCATGCTCACAGTCTACAGGCCCTGGCTGCGGCGCCGGCGCCGGCGCCGCACCCGGGGCCGGGCGGCCGCGGCCGCCGGCGAGGACGGACGTGCCGGGTGCGCGGCGCCTGCCGGCGACGGCCCGCGGCGGCGCGCCGCCTGCTGCCACTCGGCCAGGGCCTCCTGCCCTTCGCCGGTCGCCAGCACCAGCAGCTCGAACAGCAGCAGGGAATGGTCGAAGAAGGGACGGCGGGTGAAGCGCACGCGCTCCGCCACGGTCCAGCGCGGCTCGCAGAGACGGAAGAACCCCACCAGCGCGCGGCGGATGAGCTGGGACTTGAGGTTCGACACCGTGAACCGCGCCAGCAGGGGCGCGCTCTCCTCGTCCACCAGCTCCTCGAGCTCGGCGCGGCTCATCGGCCGCTGGCCGATACCCTCGACGTCGTCGCGCCGCAGCATGACCTTGGGGAGCAGCAGGGCGGCGAGCAGGGCGGTGTCGGGCAGCTCGCGGCCCGAGGTGATCAGGCGGTCGATGATCGGCAGGATCTGGCCGAAGCTGCCCAGGCCGCGCTCGTCGGCGGCAAGCATCGCGTACGCCTCGGGCAGCAGCACCTCGAGCAGCCCCAGCTCGAGCATCCACTGCATGGCCGCGCCGGCATGGCCACAACGCAGCAGTTGCACGATCTCTTCCGTAACGCGTGCCGGCGACGCCTTCTCGAGCTCGCGGCGGTGCTGGTGGATGGCCTCCTGCGTCCCGGCCTCGATGCTGAACCCGAGGCGCCCGGCGAACTCGCAGGCGCGGAGCATGCGCACCGGGTCCTCGCGGAAGCGGACGCCGGGATCGCCGATCGCGCGCACCAGCTTCTTCTGCAGGTCGTCGATGCCGCCCGAGTAGTCGATGACGGTGTAGTCGGCGATGTTGTAGAACAGGGCGTTGATGGTGAAGTCGCGGCGGAAGGCATCCTGGCGGGGCGTGCCGTAGGTGTTGTCGCTGGTGATCAGCAGCTCGCCGGGGGCGGCCTGCTCGTCGGGCTCGGGGTCGCGGCGGAAGGTGGAGACATCCACGACGTCGCCGTCCTGGAAATAGACGTGAACCAGGCGGAAGCGGCGGCCGATGATGCGCGAGTTGCCGAACAACCGGCGCACCTCGTTGGGGCGCGCGTCGGTCCCGACATCGAAGTCCTTGGGCCGCCGGCCGAGCATGAGATCGCGCACCCCGCCGCCCACCAGGTAGGCCATGTAGCCCGCCTTGTGCAACCGGTAGAGGACCTTGACTGCGTTGGTGTCGATGTCGCCGCGGGAGATGGGGTGCTCGGAACGCGGCACGATCCGCGCCAGTTCGGCGTCTTCACTCACGGGACGATTATACGGGTGGCCCCAAGATAAAAAGTGGCCGGGGCGGGCGGAGGGTTGAAACCCGCCCCGGCGCTTGGGAGAGGAGACTGCTCGTGTGCGTTGGTCCCTCGGCTCAGGGGGCGGCCGGTCCGCCTGCCTGTGCCGTGAACCGGGCGAGCGAAGGATGGGATGCGCCCCGGGCTCCCGTCGCCCGCGCGGCCGCCCTCCGGTTTGGCACCGGGAGGATGGGGAAGCGGTCGCGGTTCGGCGTCGGGTGGCTGTGGGTCGTCATCTCGTTCTTCCTCGTCCGCAGGGGGTATAGACCAAGAATCGTGCCACCTGCGGATCGAATCTTTAAATGACGGCAAATAAACGGTTTCCGTGAGATTCTCGGTGACCGTGAGGCACCTGAGGCGGTTGGCCCGTCTCCCGGTGGGGACGGCCGTGATCACTGAAGAGGTCTGGACGTGGGAGGGGGGCGGCGGGGTCGGCCAGGACCGGAGGGCCGGTGCTACGATCGGGCCATGACACACGAGAAGGTTGAGCTCGTCGGCTCCTTGGGGGCCCGGCTGGCTGGACGGCTCGACACTCCCGAGGGAGCGCCGGCCGGCTATGCCCTGTTCGCCCACTGCTTCACCTGCGGAAAGGACCTGAAGGCGGCAGGCGGCATCTGCCGCGAGCTGCTGGCGCGCGGCATCGCGGTCTTGCGCTTCGACTTCACCGGCCTGGGCGAGAGCGAGGGCGAGTTCGCCGACACCAACTTCTCCTCCAACGTCGGAGACCTGGTCGCCGCCGCCGATTTCCTGCGGCGGGAGCGGCAGGCGCCGGCGCTGCTGGTCGGGCACAGCCTTGGCGGCACGGCGATGCTGGCGGCGGCGGCCAGCATCCCGGAGGCGGCGGCCGTGGCCACCCTCGGGGCGCCGAGCGACACCCGGCTGCTGCGGGCCAAGCTGGCCGCGCGCCTGCCCCTGCCTCCGAACGACCCGAACGACCCAAACGACCCAAACGAGCCGCACGAGCCAAACGAAGAGGCTGCCTACGAGGTGGACCTCGGCGGCACGCGGCCGGTCCGCATCCGCCGGCAGCTGCTCGAGGATCTGGCGGGCGACCACCTGCGGGGGGTGCTGGCGGCGCTCGGCAGGGCACTGCTGATCTTCCACTCGCCGGTCGACCGCACGGTCGGCATCGAGCACGCCGAGCGGCTCTTCCTGGCGGCCCGCCACCCCAAGAGCTTCGTCTCGCTGGGCACCGCCGATCACCTGCTCTCCGATCCTCGCGATGCCGCCCACGCCGGCGCGGTGCTCGCCGCCTGGGCCGGCCGCTACATGCCGGCCGGCGCCGCCGCGCCCCAACTGCCCATGAGCACGGGGATTCCCGCCCTCCCGGCCACCGCCAGCCTGCCGGCCGGCGAGCGGGCAGTGGTCGTCGGTACGGGCATCCCGGCGATCCCGGCCGATCATGCCCCGGCAGCGGCGCCCGCGGCTCGCGCGCTGGCGGCCGGCGAGGTCGAGGTGTCCGGCACCGCGCACTCCTTGCGCCAGGAGGTCGTGGCTGGCGGCCATCACCTGGTTGCCGACGAGCCGGCGGCCGACGGCGGCACCGACGCCGGCCCGACCCCTTACGGATTGCTGCTGGCCGCGCTGGGAGCCTGCTCCGGCATCACCATGAGGCTCTACGCCGACCGCAAGGGGCTGCCGCTGGCCGGCACCCGCGTGCGGCTGCGCCACTCCCGCGACCACAAGGCCGATTGCGAGGGCTGCGCCGAAGGCGGCACCCGGCTCGAGCGCATCGACCGCGAGCTGGAGCTGCTCGGCCCCCTCACCGCGGAGCAGCGCGCCCGGCTGGCGGCGATCGCCGAGCGCTGCCCCGTCCACCGCACCCTCGGCTCGGGTGTCCAGATCGTGACCAAACTTCGCTAGTTGCCCTGCCCAGACCCAGGCGCCCCCCTCCCCTACGCTTCGGCAATCGGTTTCTTTCTGGCCGCCGCCGCCGCCGCGCTGCGGATACACTACGCCGGTGTCCGCAGCCGCGGAGGCCCGGAAGGCCGCGCTCGAGGTCGTCGAGGTCGGCAAGACCTGGAACGACGGCACCCGCGCGCTGTCGGGGGTCAGCCTCACCGTCGCCGCCGGCGAGACCCTGGCGCTGGTCGGCGAGAGCGGCAGCGGCAAGACCACCCTGCTGCGGCTGTTCAATCGCCTCGTCGAGCCCACCTCCGGCGAGGTGCGCATCGGCGGCCGGCCGGCCGCCGAGCTCGATCCCATCGCCCTGCGCCGGGGCATCGGCTACGTGCCGCAGGATGGCGGCCTGCTGCCGCACTGGCGCGTCTCGCGCAACGTCGAGCTGGTGCCCAGGCTGCTCGGCTGGGACCCGCCCCGGCGCGCCGAGCGCGCCCGCGAGATGCTGGAGCTGGTGGGGCTCGACCCGGCCGCTCATGCCGCCCGCTATCCGGCCGAGCTGTCCGGCGGCCAGCGGCAGCGCGTCGCCTTCGCCCGCGCGCTCGCCGCCGATCCGCCGGTGGTGCTGCTCGACGAGCCCTTCGGCGCCCTCGACGCGCTCACCCGCCTCGAGCTGCACCGCCAGTTCCTCGAGCTCAAGCGGCGGCTCGGCAAGACCACGGTCCTGGTGACCCACGACCTCGGGGAGGCCTTCCGCCTGGCCGACCGCATCGGCGTGATGCGCGCCGGCAGGCTGCTGCAGCTCGGCAAGCCCGCGGAGCTGGTCGCCGCACCCGCCCACGACTACGTGCGCGAGCTCCTGGCGCTGCGCACCGGGCTGCCGTCCGGTCCGCCGGCGGCCCGCGGCCCCGGCGGCAGCGAGGCCGTGGCGGGACCTTGAAGGCACCATGCGACCTCGCCGCCGCCCACCCGCCCTGCTCCTCGCCGCCGCCGCGCTGGCCGCGGCCTCGATGGTTCCGGATGGCGGCGCCGGCCGCGCGCTGGGAGCGGCAGCCGGGCCGCCGCCCCCGGGTGCATCGGTGCACCGCCTCGGCGCGCCGCCGCGCCCCGGGCAGAGCCCCGGCCGGGTGGTGGTGGGCTCCAAGAACTTCGAGGAGAGCCGGCTGCTCGGCGAGATGTTCGCCCAGCTGATCGAGGCTCGGACCTGGTTGCGGGCGGAGCGGCGGCTGGGCCTGGCGGGGACCCAGATCTGCTTCGAGGCGCTCAAGAGCGGCGCCATCGACGTCTATCCCGAGTACACGGGCACCGGCCTGGTGTCGATCCTCGGCCAGCCGGCAGGCGGCGGCGCCGCCGAGGCGTTGCGCCGCGTGCGCACCGAGTTCCTCGCCCGCTGGGACCTGTGGTGGATCGCGCCGCTCGGCTTCCAGAACGCCTACGAGATCGCGGTGCCTGGCGAGCTGGCGCAGCGCGAGCACCTGGCGACGCTGTCCGACCTGGCGCGCGTCGCCCCGCGCCTGCGCGCCGCCTTCGGCCACGAGTTCCTGGAGCGCGACGACGGGCTGCCCGGCCTGGCGCGAGCCTACGGCATTCGCTTCCGCTCGGTGCAATCGATGCAGGAGACGCTCAAGTACCAGGCCGCCCGGGGCGGCGGCATCGACGTGCTCGACGTCTACACGACCGATGCCCGGCTGCTGACCTACCGCCTCGCGGTGCTCCGTGACGACCGCGGCTTCTTCCCGCCTTACGAGGCGGCGCCGCTGGCGCGCGGCGCGACGCTGGCCGCCCACCCCGAGCTCGGCGCCGTCCTCGGGCTGCTGGCCGGCGCCTTCGACGAGAGCTCCATGCGCCGGCTCAACCTGCGGCTGCAAGACGGCAGGGAGAGCGAGGCGACGGTGGCCCGCGACGCCTTGGCGGCGCTGGGGCTGGTGCCGGGGGCGGCAGCGCCTGGTGCGCCGGGAGCCACCGCGGGCGGCCCGGCAGGAGCGGAGAGCCCGGGCGGGCGAGGGAGCCGCGCCGGCGGCCAGGCCGGCCGACACGGCGCCCCCGGCTTCGTCGAGATCCTGTGGCGCGACCGCGCGGCACTGGTGCGGCGGGTATGGACCCACCTCGCGCTGTGCGGGGTGGCGCTGCTGCTCGGGGCGCTGCTCGCCATTCCGCTCGGCCTGTACCTCGAGCGTCACCGGCGGGCCGCCGAGCCGGTGATCGGCGCGCTCGGGTTGACCCAGACCGTCCCCTCGCTGGCCCTGCTGGCGTTCATGATCCCGTTCCTTGGGGTCGGCGCGTTGCCGGCGGTGGCGGCACTCTGGCTATACTCCCTGTTTCCGATGGTGCGCAATACCTACACCGGAGTGCGCGACGCCGACCCGCGAGCCGTCGAGGCCGCGACCGCGCTGGGGATGACGCCCGGCCAGGTGTTGCGCCTGGTGCGGCTGCCCCTCGCCGCCCCGGTGCTGATGGCCGGCGTGCGCACCGCCGCGGTGATCACCGTCGGCACCGCGACGCTCGCCGCCTTCATCGGCGCCGGCGGGTTGGGCGAGCCGATCGTCACCGGGTTGCAGCTGGCCAACACCGGCATGATCCTGTCAGGAGCCATCCCGGCGGCGGCACTGGCCTTGCTTGTCGATATCGGGCTTGCCGCCCTCGAGCGGGCAGTGCGCCCGGCAGGTCTCGACGGCCCTGGCGGCCCTGGCGGCCCCGGCGGCCCTGGCGCCGGACAGACGCCGGCCGAGCTGGAAAGCAGCTGACGGAATCGAGGAGGGTGGGGTGGCGTTTCATGCCTTGGGGGTTTCCGTAGCGCCTCCCTTGCCGCACCCGGCTGCCCCGTGGGGCGCGCCGGCAAACGCAGCGCGCTTTGGAGGGCCAGCAGCCGTGGTAATCGCGACATCAGAACGCGTCCTGGTGACGGTCCACAACCGCGACGGGCAGGTCGCCCGCGACCGCGACGAGCTGCGGGCGGCGCTCCTGCGCTCGCCGCGCGAGATCCCGTCGCGGTTCTTCTACGACGACCGCGGCTCGCGGTTGTTCGAGCGCATCACCGAGCTTCCCGAGTACTACCAGACTCGCACCGAGCACGCCCTGCTGGGCGCCATCGCCGACCGCGTGGCGGCGGCTTCGCAGGCCAGCCAGCTGGTCGAGATCGGCTCCGGCGCCGCCACCAAGACCCGGGTGCTGCTCGACGCGATGGCCCGCGCCGGCCGCCTGCAGCTGTACGTGCCGGTCGATGTCGCCGAGGGCACGGTGCGCCGGGTCGCCGAGGAGCTGACGGCGGAGTACCCGGAGCTCGCCGTCCACGGGATCGTCGCCGACTTCACCGACGATCTTTCGCTGCTGCCGCCGCTGGGGGCCGAGGCAGCGGGCCGGAGTGGCGGGGGAATCGCGGCCGGAGCACCGGGTCCGCTGGCTGCAGGCGGCGCAGGCGCCGCCGGCGCCGCCGGCAGCCTTGGCGACGCCAACGGCGCCGATCGTGCCGGACGGAAGCTGGTCATCTTCCTGGGCGGCACGATCGGCAACCTCAAGCCGGCGGAGGCTGCCGCCTTCCTGGCCACCCGGCGCCGCGAGATGGCCCCGGGCGATCATTTCCTGCTGGGCGTCGACCTGGTCAAGCCGGTGGCTCGGCTCGAGGCCGCCTACAACGACGCCGCCGGGATCACCGCCGAGTTCAACCGCAACATCCTCTGGGTCGCCAATGACTGCGGCGGGGGGGACTTCGAGCCGTCGTTCTTCAGCCACCACGCCTTCTACGACGCGGCCCGGCGCCGGATCGAGATGCGGCTCCGCGCGGACCGCCGGCAGCGGGTCCACCTCCCCGCCATCGGCCTCGAGCTGGACTTCGAGGAGGGCGAAGAGATCCGCACCGAGATCAGCGCCAAGTACGACCGCGCGAGCGCCGAGTCCCTCCTGGCCGGCGCCGGCTTCGAGCCGACCGCCTGGTTCACCGACCCCGACCATCTCTTCGGCCTGGCCCTGGCGCGGCACCCCGCCGGATAGCCGCCGGCGCATCTCGAGCGTAGCCATGAAATCGTCCTCGCCGTTGAAACCCGATGCCAACGATCCCAACCTGCAGGTGCGGACCTACCTCGCGGCCCTGCCTGCCGATGCGCGCGGGCACGTCGAAAAGCTGCGCGCGGCCATTGGCGCGGCGGCTCCCGGCGCCGTCGAGAGCTTCGGCTATGGCATGCCCGCTTTCGCGCTCGATGGGAAGCCCTTCGTGTGGTACGCCGCCTGGAAGCATCACGTCAGCTTCTATCCGCTCAGCGGCGCCACCCGGCGCGCCCTGGCGGCCGAGATCGAGGGCTTCGAGACCTCGGGCAGGGGAACGATCCGATTCCGGCTCGACGCGCCGCTGCCGGTGGCCCTGGTGAAGCGGCTCGTCAAGGCACGCCTCGCCGAGTTGCCGAAGAAACGGCAGCGGGCCTGAACGGCAGGCGGAGGATTCAGCCGGCCGGCGCGGGTTCTTGCTCTTGGTCACCCCGGATCGTGGCGAGCCAGCCTCGGGGCGACAGCGCGCCTCCACGGTCGATCAGCTCCTGGTCCCAGGACAGGAGCGGGCAACCAAGCCGGCGGGCGGTGGCCATGTAAAGGGCGTCGATGCCGCGCAGCCGGTGCTCGACGCCAAGCCGCACCGCCTCGGCAAGAAGATCGTCGCTGATCGGCTCCAGGTGGAGCGCCGGATGATCGCCCATCTGCGCCCGCGCCGCATGCGCGAAGCTTGGGTCGCCCACCCGCCGGGCAAGGGCGCAGATCGACTCCAACACCACGAGCGACGGGCCGGCCAGCGGCAAGGAGAATCTCGCCGCCTCGGCGAACACCGCGACGCTGTCGGCGTGAAACACGTCGGCCGGATCGAAGGCGGCGATCCAAAGATTGGCGTCGAGCGCGAGCACGATCAGCCGCCGTCGAGTCGCCGGCGGTCCCTGGCGAGGATTTCGGTAGCAGTCGGGCCGGACGTCGCCCCCTTGGTTGCTTCCGCCCCAAGCTTTACCCAGGCATCAAGCCACTCACTGCTCTTCTGGCTCTTCGAGGGTTTGAGCCCGCGGTTGGCACGCAGGCCAGCCCGCACGAGCTCGGGCACCAACTCCTTCAGCTTCTTGCGCTGGCGCGCCGCCTCGATCTTGACCTCGGTGATCAGGTCGTCGGGAAGATCGATGGTGGCCTTCACGCAGCCATTTTACCAGAAAACCAGCTTTCAGGCTGCTGCCGAAGGCTGGACGGGATAGGCCCCCGGTGCGGCGCCTCGCCTTGCCCGCGGCGCGCCGGAATCAGGCGCCGGCGGCGCCGAACGTCTCGCGCCAGCCGCGGGTGGCGGCGAGCGCGGCCAGGGCCTGGTCCAGACGGGCCTGGTTCTCGGGCTGCACGAGCCAGGTGCTGCGGCCGGAGGGATGCGGCAGCGGGACCAGGTCGAAGACCAGGCCGCCGCGCTCGACGGCGAAGACCTGCCCGACCCGCTCGCCCAGCGGGGCCGGGGCCGGCAGGAAGCGGGCGATCGCCAGCTGGCCGACGGCGACGACGGTGGCCGGGCGGATGAGCTGCAGCTCGCGCTCGAGGTAGGGGGCGCACTTGGCGATCTCGTCGCGGGCGGGCACGCGGTCGCCGCCGGCCGGGGCGCGGCCCGGGAAGCATCGCAGCACGGCGGCGATGTAGACCCGGCGCCGGAACTCGGGCTCCGGCGCCCCCAGGCGAGCGAACCACGAGAACAGGCGGGTACCGGCGGTGAAGGCGAACGGCCGCCCGCGCGCCGCCTCGCGGGGCCCGGGCGCCTGTCCCACCAGCATCATGCGGGGCGGCGCCTCCGGCCGCCAGGTGACCGGCGGCGGCTCGACCCGCGGACAGAGGCGGCAGCCGCGCACCTCGGCAAGGTGGCGGTCGAGCGCCCCCCAGTCGAAGCGGCGAGGACGGCGCGCGGCAGCCAAGGAGCGAGGCTTCAGGGCTTGGCTGCCGGTGCGGGGGAAGCCGTGGCGCCGGAAGGCTGGGCCGGCGCCGATGCGGCTGGCGTCGCGGGCGCCGGAGCCGCCGGTTGCGGGGGCGGAGAGGGTGCGGGCAACACCTCGACCCCCGGCTCCCACCAGGCCGCGCCGGCGACGAAGACGTCGCCCTCGTGGGCACAGGGCGAGGCGATGTGATCGCGGCCATAGACGGGCCTGCCGGTGTGGGTGGCGCGATGCAAGGGATAGAGGCTGGCGCAGACCAGGCAATAGCGGCCCATCACCTGGCCGCGCCGGTCGGGCGCCACCTGGCTTTGGGGCGCCGCGGGCGGGACTCGATAGACCATCGGCGGCTCCTCGTCGCTAAGGACTGCTTTCTGGAACTACGGTGTCACGCCCCGCGCCGGCGGTGCGCTCCTCTGACAGGACTTCCAGGTCTTCATCGGGGCCATCGAGGCGGAACACCGTGCCGACGAGCTCGCCGGCGCCGTCCGGCCCCAGCAGCACCGCCGAGCTGGTGGGCAGGCCGAGGCCCCAGCGCACACCCGGGACCCGCAGCAGCCGGCGCAGCCGGCGGTCGTGCCCGGGGTCGAAGTTGGGCTCGACCACGCCTGCCGGCAGCCAGCCGAAGCCGGGCAGCGTCTGGCCCGGCGCGATGCTGCGTGCCGCCGCGCCCGCCGCCTGGGCGGCCGCGGCGATCGCCACCACCACGCCGCCGCCCGCCAGGCGGTCGCCGAGCGCCGCCGCCGCCGGCGAGCCGGCCAGGGCCTCGATCAGGTGGTCGGTGACGCCACCGCCGAGATAGACCGCGGCAACCTGCCGCAGGCGCTCGGCATTGCGCCCGCGCCGCGCGTCGCGTGGCCGGTAGATGGGCACCGTCTCGACCTCGCGCCCGAACGCCTGGTCCAGGTAGTCCGCGAAGTGGCGCGGATAGTCGTTCGAGCCGCTCGCCGCCGGCACGAAACCGATCGGCCCCGGGGCGCAACGCGCCACCCAGGCGCGATCGGCGGCGAGCGTCTCGCCGAAACTGAACTCGCCGCCTCCCAGCAGCGCCAGCCACCCGTCGCCGGGACAGCGCTCTAAGCCGTACAAGGAGGCGTCACCCCGGGCTCACCGCCGCATGCCCCGCACGCCCCCGGTCAGCCACGCGTCGCACGCACCGCCTGCAATGCCTTCGCCATGGTCTCGCCGAGCTGGGCCGGCGACTCCACGACGTGCAACCCGGCCGCCCGCATCGCCTCCATCTTCTCGGCGGCGGTCCCGCGGCCGCCGGCGACGATGGCTCCGGCATGGCCCATGCGCCGGCCCGGCGGGGCGGTGCGGCCGGCGATGAACCCGACCACCGGCCGGTCGTAGTTGGCGGCGATCCAGGCCGCCGCCTCTTCCTCGGCGCTGCCGCCGATCTCGCCGATCATCACGATGCCGACGGTGTCAGGGTCGGCGGCGAAGGCTGCCAGCACGTCGATGAAGTTGGTGCCGTTGATCGGATCGCCGCCGATGCCGACGCAGGTCGATTGTCCGAGGCCGAGATTGGTGAGCTGCCAGACCGCCTCGTAGGTCAAGGTGCCCGAGCGGCTGATCACGCCGACGCCGCCGGGCATGTGGATGTGCCCCGGCATGATGCCGATCTTCGCCATTCCGGGCGAGATCACGCCCGGACAGTTGGGCCCGACCAGGCGGGTGGGATGATCGGCGAGGAACGCCTTGACCCGCAGCATGTCAGAGATCGGGATCCCCTCGGTGATGCACACCGTCAGCTCCACTCCCGCCGCGGCCGACTCCATGATGGCGTCGGCGGCGAACGGCGGCGGCACGAAGATCATCGAGGCGTTGCAGCCGGTCGCCGCGCGCGCCTCGGCCACGGTGTCGTAGACCGGGATGCCCGCGGCGCCCGCTTTGCCCTCGGGGCTGCCGACGGTCGAGCCACCCTTGCCCGGCGTCACCCCGGCCACGACCTGCGTCCCGTAGTCGCGGCAGGCCAGCGCGTGGAAGGTGCCTTCCTTGCCGGTGATTCCCTGCACCACGAGGCGGGTATCGCGATTCACCCAGATGGCCATCTCAGC
Source organism: Thermoanaerobaculia bacterium (assembly GCA_035544375.1). Lineage (GTDB taxonomy): Bacteria > Acidobacteriota > Thermoanaerobaculia > Multivoradales > UBA5704 > JASLEW01. Next base: position 7,574 of record DATKFK010000520.1, on the reverse strand, counting down.
GCCCTTTCCCGGTCATGCGCGGCGTCATGCCTCCGCCGCCTCCGCCGCCTCCGCCGCCTTCGCCGCGGCCACCACTTTTTCGGCGGCGTCCGCCATCTGGTCGGCGACGATGAATTCGAAGGGCGCCTGCCGCAGCACCTCGCGCCCGAGCTCGACGTTGGTGCCCTCGAGGCGCACCACCACCGGCAGCTTGACGTTGCCCAGCTCCTCGATCGCCCCCACCACGCCCCGCGCGATGCGGTCGGTGCGCGCGATGCCGCCGAAGATGTTGATCAGCACGGCGCGCACGCCGGGGTCCGAGACCAGCAGGCGAAAGGCGTTCTTGACCGCCTCCTGCGAGGCGCCGCCGCCGACGTCGAGGAAGTTGGCAGGCTCGCCGCCGTAGAGCTTGATGATGTCCATGGTGGCCATGGCGAGGCCGGCGCCGTTGACCATGCAGGCGATGTTGCCGTCGAGCTTGATGTAGTTGAGGTTGTACTTGGCGGCCTCGACCTCCATCGGGTTCTCCTCCGCCAGGTCGCGCATGGCCGCGATGTCAGGCCGGCGGAAGAGGGCGTTGTCGTCGAAGGTCATCTTGGCGTCCAGGGCGAGCACGTCGCCGCCGCCGGTCACCAGCAGGGGATTGATCTCGACCAGCGAAGCGTCCGTCGCCAGGTAGGCCTCGGTCAGCGCCGCCAGCAGCTTCGCCGCCTTGCCGCCGGTCGAGCCGGCGAGCCCCAGGCCGCGCGCCAGGGCGCGGCCCTGGAACGCCAGCAGGCCGAGCAGCGGTTCGACCTCCTGGCGCAGGATCGCTCCCGGATCCCGGGCCGCCACCTCCTCGATCTCCATGCCCCCCGCCGCCGAGGCCATGACGATCGGCTTGCCCGCGTGGCGGTCCAAGGTGACGGAGACGTACAGCTCGCGGGCGATGTCGAGCGCCTCCTCGATCAGCACCCGGCGCACCACCTGACCCTCCGGCCCGGTCTGCGGCGTCACCAGCCGCATGCCCAGGATGCGGCCCGCGATCTCGCCCGCCTCGGCCGGCGATCTGGCCAGCTTGACGCCGCCGCCCTTGCCGCGCCCGCCGGCGTGGATCTGGGCCTTCACCACGCACCGCCCCCCCAGCTCCTCGCAGATGCCCGGCGCCGCGGCCGGGTCGTCCGTCACCCGTCCCCGCGGCGTCGCCACCCCGTGGGCGCGCAGGATCTCCTTGGCCTGATACTCGTGGATCTTCAAGAATCCTCCTCGAACCTCCAAAAAAACCCGCCGCAGTCTATCGCACCCCCGGACGGCGGCGGCAGCCGGACAGCCTGGTGCGCTACCGGGCTACCGGGCTACCGGGTTACCGGCCTGCCTGCAAGCGCCGCGGCCGCGGGCAGCCGCAACTGGGAGGGAGAGGGTCAATCTCCTTTCTTTCCTGGTGGCAGCGAGCCTCGAGCCTCGGTCCTCAGCTGCCGGGGCGGATTCCTTTGACACTGGCAGGCGCGCCCGGCAGCCGCAGCACCAGGATCGTCATGTCGTCCTCGCGCGGATCGCTGCCGGCGAAGCCGGCGACGTCCGCCAGCACCCCGTCCCGCAGGCGCTCGACGCTCTCCCCGGCGTGCCGCGCCAGGCTCTGTTCGAGCCGCTCGAAGCCGAAGACGTCGTCGGTGCCGGCGGCGCGGGCCTCCACCAGCCCGTCGCTGAACAGGAACAGCGCGTCGCCGGCATCGAGGCGCGCCAGGCGCGGTTCCACCTCGAGGGTGCGCCGCACTCCCAGCGGATAGCCGCTCGCCTCGAGCGCCTGCACCTTGCCGGCGGCGGTGATGCGGTAGGGATAGAGGTGGCCGGCGCTGGCGTAGAGCAGCTCGCGCCGCACCGGGTCCAGCAAGGCGTAGCAGAAGGTCGCCAGCAGCCGCTTGCGGGCGGTCTGGTAGACGGTGCGGTTGAGCGTGCGGAACACCGACTCCACCTCGGGATCGAACGTCACCTGCACCGCCAGCGCCGACTTCGCCATCGACATCACCAGCCCGCTCGACACTCCGTGCCCCGCCACGTCCCCGACCGCAAGCGCCAGTCGCCCGTCCTCGAGCGCCAGCACGTCGTAGAAATCTCCCCCCACCTCGGAGGCCGGAAGGTAGGCATGGGCCAGATCGACGCCGGCCAGCCGCGCCGGCAACTCGGGCAGGATCGAGCTCTGGATGCGGCGGGCCGTCTCGAGCTCGACCCGCTGGCGCTCGCGCTCGGCGATCCGGCGCACGTGCGGCGGCACGTCTTCGTAGCGGTAGGTGATCTCGCGCCGGCTGCCGAGGTGGCGGACGGACAGCAGCAACGGCAACGCCAGCGCCGCCAGGCCTCCCCAGCCCGAGGCGCGCAGCACCGGGTTGGCGGCGCCCAGCAGCGGCCAGGCCACCAGCAGGTAGCCGGCGGTGATCGTTGCAAGCAGGTACGCGAGCAGATCGAGAGCGAAGAACACGGCGAGCTGGGCCGCGGCGAAGACCGCCGCCAGCAACAGCCCCCAGCCGATCGGCAGCACCAGCACCGGCAGCGCCATGGCGCAGGCCGAGACCAGTGCGGTCGCCAGCAGGCCGAGGGGGCGGCCCAGCCAACGCGCCAGCCACGGCAGCACGCAAAGGACGACGGCCAGCCCGGTCGGCACCAGGAAGGTGAGGTGGGCAACGGCCGCCTCGAGCCCGCCCCAGCCGCTTTCGAAGTTGTGCGAGAGCCCGAAGACCGGCCTGGCGTCCACCCGTTGCAGGGCGAGCAGCAGCCCCACCGCCAGGCCGGCGAGCGCCGTCCCGGCGAGCACGCCGCCGAGCGCCGAGGCGGCGACCGTGGCATTGGCCCACCGCCGCTGGAAGAGCGCGTCGAACGAGCTCAGCTTGTGTCCCCACTGCTGCCGGCACAGCCGCTCCCCCACCGACCACGCCAGGAAGGCGAGCAGCGCCGCCGGCACCACGTCGAACATCGAGAAGAACAGCGCCCACAGACCGGCCGCCTGCTGCGGCGTCGCGAAGCTGAAGCCGAAGTTGTGCGCCGCGGCGCGGGCGACCATGAAGACGAACAGCAGGCCGGCGGCGACCGTCAACAGGAACAGCTGCGTGCCGCGGCGCACCCCGATCTCGCCCTCGTGGTAATGCTTGAGGAAGGGGAAGGCGAGCAGGGCCACGAGGAGGTAGAGGACGACGTAGGGACCGAAGACGAAGAGCTGCAGGCTCTGCAAGCTGCGCTGCGCGGCCCGTTGCGCCTGCCCCTCATCCATCCACGGCCCGAAATCGGACAACCGGTCGCCCGCGAACTTGACCTCGAAGCCGGAGGCGCCGAGCTCGGGCAGCTGGTCGCGGTCGCGGTAGCGCACGCTGAGGTCGGTGCGGGCGGCGAGCTGCTGCGTCCGGATCTCGGGCTCGCCCAGCCGGCGGAGGTCGATGCCCTGCGCGCGCAGCAACGAGTCGGCAAGGGCGCGCGCGGCGGCGGGGGTGAGCGCTCCTCCCTTGGCCTCGGCATCCACCCGCAGGTGGAGCGCCAGCAGCGCGCCGGTCAGGGAGACGTCGGCCTTGGCCGCGTAGTCGTCCTTGAGGGCGTCCGGCAGATACACCGTCACCTGCCAGACGGTCACCCGGTCCGGCAGGCCGGTCGCGCGCAGCCGCGCCGGCGACTGGTGCGCCAGCGCCATGCCGATGCGGCGCTCGAGCAGCGAGCTGGTGTTGAGATGGGACACCACGTAGGGGCGCGGCACCGCCTGGCCCAGCTGGCGCAGGTGGTCGAGCACCAGGACCTCCGCCTCGCCCGCCGAGATCCGCCAGTGCCGCGGCTGCAACGGCGCCGCCCGGTGATAGCCCCAGACGAGCAGCAGCGTGCCGGCAGCCGCCGCCAAGGCCCACAGCGTGAGTGAGGTCGATCTGCGCATAGATGCCAGGGCCGCCACGGGGCCGGCCTGTCCGGAGCGCCGGGGCTCTGGCGCCTCGGCGCTCCGGGCCGCCAGGCCGCCGGGCCCACACTGCTCTTACGGCGCGGACGGCGCACGGTTGCGGCCCGCACGCGGTCGCGGCCCGCGATGGCCGCCCGCCGGTCGGGCCGAGCCGGCCGGGCCGCCTGTTAGGACAGCTCCGCCACCAGGCCCCGCACCGCGGCGACGGACTTGTCGAACTCGGCCTTCTCCTCGGCGGTCAAGACCAGCTCGACGACCTGCTCGACGCCGCCGCGCCCGAGCTTGACCGGGACGCCGACGAACAGCCCGTCGACGCCGTACTCGCCCTCGAGCCGCACGGCGCAGGGCAGGATCTTCTTCTTGTCCTTGAGGATCGCCGCCACCATCTCGTAGCTGGCGGCGGCCGGCGCGTAGTAGGCCGAGCCGGTCTTGTAGTAGTTGACGATCTCGGCGCCGCCGTTTCTCGTGCGCTGGTTGATCGCCTCGATGCGGTCCGCGGCCAGCAGCTGAGGCAGCGGGATGCCGTTGACGGTGGCGTAGCGCGGCAGCGGCACCATGGTGTCGCCGTGACCGCCGAGCACGAAGGCGTCGACGTCCTGGACCGAGACCCCCAGCTCGGCGGCGATGAACCAGCGCATGCGGGCGGCGTCCAGCACGCCCGCCATGCCCATGACACGCTGCCGGGAGAAGCCCGAGGCGCGCCGCGCCACCTCGCACATGACGTCGAGCGGGTTGGTGACGATGATGAGGATCGTGTCCGGCGAGTGCTCGACCAGCTTGGCGACGACGCCCTGGACGATCTCGGTGTTCTTGAGGCGCAGGTCGTCGCGGCTCATGCCGGGCTTGCGGGCCAGGCCCGCCGTCACCACAGAGACCTGCGAGCCGGCGGTCGCCGCGTAGTCGCCGCCGCCCTGGACGCGGGCGCTGAAGCCGAGGACCGGCGCCGCCTCCATCATGTCGAGGGCCTTGCCGGTGGCCAGCTCGTCGGCCACGTCCACCATCACCACGTCCGCGAGGTCGGCCTCGGCGATCCGCTGGGCGGTGGTGGCGCCGACGTTGCCTGCCCCGACCACCGTGACTTTGTAGCGCATCTCGAGATCTCCGTTGGATTGCGGTTGGCTTGAGGTTGGCTTGAGGCGGTTCGAGGTTACAGGTTCTCCAGGATGGCGCCGGCGAGCTCCGAGGTGCGCAGCAGCGTGGCCCCTTGCATCTGGCGCTCGAGATCGTAGGTGACCCGCTTCTGGGCGATGGTGGCGGCGAGACCGCGCTCCACCGCGTCGGCGGCCTCGCCCCACCCCAGCCAGCGCAGCATCATCACCCCGGACAGCAGCAAGGAGCCGGGATTGACCTTGTCCTGGCCGGCGTACTTGGGCGCAGTACCGTGGGTGGCCTCGAACACCGCGAGCCCGTCGCCCTCGTTGCTGCCCGGCGCCATGCCGAGACCGCCGACCTGCGCCGCCAGGGCGTCCGAAATGTAGTCGCCGTTGAGATTGGTGGTGGCGATGACGTCGTACTCTTCGGGGCGCAGCAGGATCTGCTGGAACATGGAATCGGCGATGCGGTCACGGACCACGATCCGGTCCGCGGCCGGCGCGCCGCCGCCGTCCAGGTCGTGCTCGGCCACGGTCCGGTCGGGGAACTCGTGGCGCGCCACCTCGTAGCCCCACTCCTTGAAGGCCCCCTCGGTGAACTTCATGATGTTGCCCTTGTGCATCAGGGTGACGCTCTTGCGGCCGCTGGCGATGGTGTAGTGGAGCGCCTTGCGCACCAGCCGCTTGCTGCCGGTTTCCGAGACCGGCTTGATGCCGATGCCGCTGTCGAAGCGCAGCGGCTTGCCCAGGGCGGCCAGGAAGGCGATCAGCTGGCGGGCCTCGTCGGAGCCCGCCGGCCACTCGATGCCGGCGTAGACGTCCTCGGTGTTCTCGCGGAAGATCACCATGTCCACCTTTTCGGGGTGGCGCACCGGCGACGGCGTGCCCGGGTAATAGCGCACCGGCCGCACGCAGGCGTACAGGTCCAGCGCCTGGCGGATGGCCACGTTGAGGCTGCGGATGCCGCCGCCGACCGGGGTGGTCAGCGGGCCCTTGATCGCCACCCGGTAGGCGCGGATCGCCGCCAGGGTGTCCTGGGGCAGCCACTCGCCGGTCCGCTCCATCGCCTTCTCGCCGGCCAGCACCTCGAACCACGCGAAGGCGCGCCGCCCGCCGTAGACCTTCGCCACCGCGCCGTCGAGGACGCGGCGGGTGGCCCGCCAGATGTCGGGGCCGATGCCGTCGCCTTCGATGAACGGCACGATCGGCCGGTCGGGCACCTCGAGCCGCTCCTCCGCCGCGTGCCAGACGATCGCCGAGCCCTCCGCGGGCGGCGTCAAGCCGTTGTAGGTAGTCGCCAAGGGCGGTTCCTCCTGGAAGGGGGAAGCAGTCAGCCCGGACGAACCCAGCCGTCCGGCGCCGAGAACCGTAAATCGGCTCAGAAGCTATCATGCAGGCGGCCTAGCGGGGTACGGGTGCGGCCCCCGCTACCTCGAAGATCCAAGACCCTGGGCGAGCACCTCCGCCGGGCGCGTATGGACCGCGGCCTCTCACAGCGGCAAGTGGCAGCGGCGATCGGTTGCCACACGCCTCGCTCGTCAATTGGGAGCATGGGCGGAGAGAGGCCGAACCTACGCCACCTGCCTGGCATCATCCGCTTCCTGGGCTACGACCCGTGGCCTGAGCCCTGACCGCCGGCGGACAGCTCTGTGTGCGAGGCCGAGATCGATCGAGCGTTCGCGGGAGCCGGTCGATGCCGAGGGTGTGCCAGCAACCGAGCAGTTGGCGCAGAAAGCGCCGAGAAGCCTGCCGCTACCGGCAGTGGCGTTCGAGGCGGGAGCAGTCGGCAAGTGTGAAGTCGTCCTACTCTTGAGGGGGCGACCTTGGTAGGTGAGCGCCAGAGAAGGCCCTGAATGACGGGGAAGAGCGCCACAGGGCCCGTCGGCGTAGGATAGAATCGGTCAAGACGGAGGGTTTAAGCGATGAAGCTGGCAGAGCGAATTGAGGCGAATCCTGATGTGATGCTCGGAAAGCCGGTTATCCGTGGTACTCGGGTCCCGGTGGAGCTGATCCTGCGTCGAATCAGCGAAGGCGCCACGGAGGAGGCTCTGCTGGCGTCGTATCCGCACCTTACGAGAGATGATATCCGCGCCGCTGTCGCCTTCGCTGCCGACGCCATAGCTAACGACGAGATCGTCGAGACCGTTGCCCATCGGGCCTGACGGGCGATGGGAGGCTTGTGCGCCTTCTGGCCGACGAAAGCTGTGACTACGGCGTGGTCTTGGCGCTCAGGGTTGCAGGCCACGACGTGGTCGCTGTCATCGAGGATGGTCCCGGTGCGCCAGACCGGGAAGTCTTCGCTCGCTCCCGCAGCGAGTCTCGAGTCCTGCTCACTGAGGATAAGGATTTCGGACAGCTGGCCGTAGCCTCCGATCTGGGCGGGGAGGAAGGCGTTCTCCTTATTCGCTGCCCGGAGCAGTCGCGGGGTGAACTTCCGGCGTCGATTGTCGCACTTCTTGAAACCTCAGGCGAACGTCTGCTTGGAGCGGTCGTAGTCTGGACGCCAGCCAGAACTCGGTTTCGGCCGATCCACGGTGGGGCCGGTACGAGAGCCGAATAGCCCGCGGAGCTTGGTTCGGGTGGCCAGCTACTCAATG
>DATKFK010000519.1:0-3664 GCA_035544375.1 Thermoanaerobaculia bacterium | reverse complement strand
GTGTCCATCATGGTCGCGGTAACAGTCAAGCCAAAGCCGTACAGGCCAGGCAGTCCGGCTGCCGCCGGGTGTCTTGATGGCACGAATTCGCTTCAAGTTGAGCGCTGAAAGCGCCGACGCGCCGTGGAGAGGGTCGGCTTTGCAAGTCTCGCCGGCGCCCAACTTGCAAAGTGTCGCCTCCCCGAAAGCGGTGCGTACGGTGCGATAGGTCTCTGGTGTATGAGTTTCCTTCGGCCAAGGCACGTCGCCCCACTCGGCCTTGCATGCCACCAGCAAGGTTCGGACCCGCTTCTGGGGGACACCATAGCGGGCTGCATTGACCATCTCGCAGCGCACGTTGTAGCCCCCGTGGTTGAGGCGTTCGATCGATTCCTCCCAGACTAGGCCGTATTTGGGAGCACGAATTCCTGGCACGTTCTCTACGACTATGAAGTCGGGGTGGAGAGCTTCTACATGATCGATAAAGGCCCGTAAGGCTTCCTTGGTGGATGTGGCGTGTGTTTTGGTTGTTCGTATATTAGTGAACGGCTGACAGGGTGGGCAACCCACAAAAATAGTTGGGTGCCCGGGGTAAACTGCCAGATGCTTAGCGACGGCCCGGGGGGTTAACTCCTCGACACGGGCGCGAACGAACGGGACGGACTGGCCATTGCCGTTTCTGTTGTTTTCAACATAGGTAGATCTGGCCCGCTCATCACAGTCGATTCCACACGCGACGGTGACTCCCACGCCCAAGGCGCCGCAGGTGAAACCGCCGCCGCCGCAGTAATAATCTACCAACACCGGCGGAAGGTGGGTGGATGGGATCGGCCTTAAGGCAGTGGACTGTGGTTTCCTCACAGAAGTGTGCTCGGCTTCGCCACTAGGTAGAGGGCGCAGTACCTAGCTCGACTGGCAGGCCGTACGCCTTGGTATGGCATTGATCGTCGCGCCTGTATAGCTTACAACGAAACGGGTTACCTTCGCTGACATCCCAGCCAGCCGTTGAGCAGCAGGAGCTCACCGCCCCACCCACTCCGACCCCGCGGGCGCCGGCGCCGCCGCCCGCCGCGCCATCTCCGCATCCCGCCAGTAGGGCACCCGCGCCCCCCGGATCGGCGCGCACCCCGCCACGTAAACGAGCGCCTCCCCGTCCGGCAGCCGCCGCACCTCGTCCGGCGACAGCAGAGGCCGCCCCGCCTCCGTCTCGCTCTCGCTCCGCTTCCCCCCGAAGAACCCCCCGTCGCGGCTCTCCCGCCGGTACTCCACGGTCCGCTTCCCCGTCATCTCCGACAGCAGCTTCGCCGTCGCGACGTCGTTGGCGCCGTAGGCGATCTGCACGCCGCAGTTGGCGCCGATGCTCTGGTGCTGGCCGTAGATTTGGAACAGCTGCTCGAGCGACTGGATCGAGAGGAACACCCGCACCTGGTAGCCCCGGAAGAAGCCGATGCCCCGGTGCATGAAGTCGAGCTTCCCCAGGGCCGTGAACTCGTCGAGCATCAGCGGCACCGGCCGCCGCTCCGCCCGCGCCTCCCGGGTCAGCGCCGCGTGATCTGGTTGAGCACGATCCGCAGCAGCGGCCGCACCCGGTCCAGGTCCGCCGGCGCCACCGTCAGGTAGACCGCCACCGGCCGCTCGCCCCCGATCAGGTCCTCCCCCCGAAGTCGCTCCCCGCCGTGTTGGCGCACACCAGCGGGTCCTCGAACAGCGTCAGCTTCGACTGCGCCGTCGCCTGCACCCTCGTCGCCGTCCGGAGGTCCATTCCCAGCAGTCGGCTCGCCGCGCTCGCCACCGTCGGGTGCGTCGCCGTCCGCTTCCCCGTTGCCCGGTCCACCCAGCCGCGCGTCTCCGCCGGATCGTGCAGCGCCGTCCGCATCGCCTCCCACGCCGGACGCGATCGCCCGCGACCAAGGCAGTCACCTAGCCAGCGCGCGGGCGCTGGGCCGCCTGCCCCGCCATCATCCGTACATCACGGATCGTCAACCTCTTTTGCCACCCCGCGCCTGCCGCACAACCCGGCCAGGGCGGCATGCCGTCATTGCCCCTCGCGGCCCGCCAAGCGACGCGCCGACGCCGAACGCCGAACGAGCGCGGTGCCCCATGCCAACGGCGCCTTTGGCCGCGGTCTAGCGAGCCGCTACCGCGGCATTGATCGAGGCGAGCCGCTACCGCGGCATTGATCGGCGAGCCGCTACCGCGGCTCTTCGTCGAACGAGCCGTGCGGGTCGAGGTCGACCGGGACGTCGGCGGCCGCGGCCAGGGCTGACTTGAGCTCGGCCGGCATCGTGCCGTACCTGGCGAACCAGACCTCGGCGCGGCGGCGGGCGCCGGTTGCCTCGATCTGCAACAGCTGGCGCGTGAGGGTGGTGATCGCCGCGGGCATCTTGGCGTAGTCGATCTCGTAGCGCCCGCCCTTGGGATCGCGGCGGATCGCCCCCTCCTCGACGAGGTAGTTGAATTCCATCATCTCGGCCCGGCCATGGGCCTCGCCGGTGCCGAAGCGGACGGTGCGGAAGATGCCGGCCACGTAGGAGCAGTAATACTCCTCGAGCCGCTCCCTGGCCAGCGCCCCGTGCGTCACCAACCAGGCAAGCCCGTACATGCCGGTGACGTCGGCCTTGGCTTCCTCGAGCCCGGAGTAGGCAGGGCCGATGGCGGCACGGATGTCCACCTGCTGCCGGCCCTCGGGATGGGCGAAGGCCGGACCCAGCCCGTGGCTGATCTCGTGCATCATCACCACGGCGAGATAACCGTCGGCGGTGGCTTTCGCCGCCTGGTCCGCGCGCATCAGCCGCTTGGCCACCGGCAGGATGATGTCCCGCACGCGCGCATCCATGAAGTTCTTGAAGAAGATCCGCTTGCTGCCCTTGCGCTCGTGCACTCGCGGATCGTTGGGCAGGTTGTCGGCCACCGCCTGGTAACCGTGGCGCAGGTCGCCGGCGCGGAACGGGCTGTCCATCACCTCCATCGGCGCCACGCGGCCGCGCTTCGAGGGACGGTCCTCCGGCCTCAGCGGCAACGCCTCCTGAAGCGCCGGCACGTACTTCTGGAACACCGTCAGCTTGGCGCTCTCCGCTTCGTTGCGCACCAGCACCGCGGCACCATAAGAAGTCTTCACGCCCAGCAGGTCGTCGAGATAGACCTCGTAGGGCGCAAAGATGACGTCGAACTTCGGATTGACCAGGTCGAGCCAGGCCAGGTCGCTCTTGTAGTAATCGTCGTCGAGCAGCGCCGCGGCGCGCAACCGCAGGAAGCCGGCGAACGCCGGGTCCCCGGACAGCTCCGCGGCCTGCCGCAGGTGCTGCGCGGCGGGCGCCAGGAATTCGCGATAGGCGACGTGATAGGGCACCGCCGCCAGGCGCGCGCCCTGGCGCCGGATGACGGCATGCTCGTCGTAGATCGCGTCCCTCGCCTCCGGGTGGGCGGCGAGGTAGGCGTCGATCTCCTGGCGGGTGGCTCCCTCGGGGTAGAGCGCCCGGCCCGGGGGCGCCGGCTGCTTGCCGACGAACGGCCGGTTCTCGTCCACCAGGTCGTAGCGGCTGCCGTTGATCCACAACAGCCGCCGCAGGGCGCCGGCCTTGGCGTCCGCCCCGCCCGCCCCGGCCGCGCCGGCATTGCCGGGCGCCAGCGCCTTGTAAAGCGCCAGCGCCTGGGGATCGCTCTGCCGCCAGTAGATGCTCTCCAG
>DATKFK010000518.1:0-3783 GCA_035544375.1 Thermoanaerobaculia bacterium | reverse complement strand
GCCTGCGCGGCGCGGACATCCGCGAGCTGCTGCTGTTCCCGCGCTTTCTGGATGCCTGGCAGGCATTGGCGATCGGCCTCGCCAACCGCGTGGCCCCCGCGGGCGGCCTCGCCGCGGCCGGCGAGCAGCTCGCCGCCGAGGTGCTGGCGACCGGCAGCTCCGAGTCGATCGCCCGCACCAAGCGCCTGTTGCTCGACGTCCTTGGCCGCCCGCTCGACGAGGCCATGGAGCTGGCCGTCGAGGTCAACGCGCAGGCGCGCACCACCGCCGACTGCAAGCACGGCATCGCCACCTTCCTCGCGACCAAACAGCCGCCGCGCTGGCGGGAGTAGGGCCGTGGCGGCGCGGCCCCAGGCGCCAGCGGCGCCCAGAAGCCTGCTGCTCTTCGACATCGACGGCACCCTGGTCGATTGCGGCGGCCAGCCGCTGGCGCCGTTCGCGGCCGCGCTGATCGAGGTCTTCGGCACGGCAGGGGACATCGACGGCTACAACTTCTCGGGCTGCACCGATCCACAGGCGGTCTGCGACCTGATGACCGGCGCCGGGTTCCCGGTCGAGGAGGTGCGAGCCCGCCTGCCGCGCGTGCGCGACCTCTACCTGCCGCGCCTCGAGAGCACCCTGGACCGCGGGCGCATGCGACTGCTGCCAGGGGTCGAGGAGGTGCTGCAGCGGCTGGCGCTGCGTCCGGACGTCGAGCTCGCGCTGCTGACCGGCAACTGGGAAGCCGGTGCCCGCACCAAGCTCGCGCGCTTCGACCTCAACCGCTTCTTCCCTTTCGGCGCCTTCGGCGGCGACGGCGACGGCTACATCCGCTCCTCGCTGCCGCCGATCGCCCTCGCCCGCGCCGCCGAGCGCCGCGGCAGCACGGTCGCCGCCGGCGAGGCGCTGATCGTCGGCGATAGTCTCCAGGACGTCGCCTGCGCGCGCGCGCACGGCATCAAGGTGCTGGCCGTGGCCACCGGCAGGACCCCGGCCGCGGCCCTCGCCGCCGCCGGCGCCGACTGGGTGGTGCCCGAGCTCGGCGCCGCCGAAGAGCTGTGCTGGGCGAGGTCATCCGCGGGCGGAGGCTCCACGTACTAGGGAGGTCACCCCATGGGCGATGGGGGCGGCTGTGCGCCACGCGATCCGCGGCCGGATCGAGATCGGGCGAACGAGGAGGAGACGATGGAGATGACAGGATCGCGCACCGGCGGCTCGGCCCTTGACCGGCGCTCGCTGTTGAAGGGCGCCGCCCTGGCCGGGCTCGGCGCCTTCGCGGCCGGCTGTGCCAGCGCGCGGGAGCGGCCGGCCCATGGCGCGGTCAGCGCCGCCGGCGAGGAGCCGAAAGCGGCCGGGGCGAAGCCGAGGGCGGCCGGGGCGCCCGCGGCCCCCATGGCAGAAGACACCGTGCAGATGATCTTCACCGCGGCGCTCATCGCGGAGGACCTGGCGACGACCTTCTATTATCAGGGCCTCCTCGGCGAGGTGATCCAGGACCCCCGGCTCGCCGGGCCCGAGGGCTCGGTTTTCAACGTCTCCGTGCTGGGCTCCCAGGGCAACGTCGGCTACCTGCGGGCGGCGCTCGCCGCCGAGATCGGCCACGCGGACCTGATGCGCCAGCTGATCGGGCGCTCGGACGCCGCCGGCGATCCGGTGCAGACGTTCTATTTCCCGGAGGGCAGCTTCGAAGACCTCGCCACGTTCCTCGGCACACTGGACGCGCTCGAGAGCGCTTTCGTCGGGGCGTATCTCGCGGCCGTGCGGCAGCTCTCCTCCATGGCGGCCCGGCTGCCGCCCGTCGACGCTCCGCAGCTCGACCCCAAGGGCAACGCCTACACCGGGGCACAGCTCGTCTTCTTCGCCGAGGCGGCGGCGTCGATCCTGGGCGTCGAGGCCGAGCATCGCGCCCTGGGGCGGGTCATCGGCCAGTCCATCCCCGCCAACAACCTCTGCTACGAGCAGACGGCCGGCGTCCGGACGGTGTACAACGGCGCGAGCTCGGCGGTGGCGGCGCTCGGACCTTTCGTGAAGCCGGGAGCCAAGGGCTTCGGCGCCACCGGCTACGCGTTGCGGCAAGCGCGGGCGGACGCCCCGAAGCTGATGCTGCCCTGCACCGGCGGCCTGCCCGCCTGACCCGGGCCGGCGAGGGCTCACCTGGACGCCAGCAGGCCCAGCAAGTCGTTCAGAATCTTGACCGATATCTGATTCCGATATACATTAGCCCCATGAAGCCGATCTCGCTCCATGTCAATGAAGAGAGTTACCGCGACATGAAGTCGCTTGCCGAGCGCACTGGCCGGCCGGTGGCCGAATTGGTCCGCGAAGCCATGGCCGAGTACACGGCGCACCGCCTCGGAGCCGCGGGCTCGCTCTTCGATCTCGAGCCTCACGCGAGCGGCGAGCTGCTGGCGCCCTGGACGCGCGCCGAGCTCATGGACGAAAGGCTGAATCGCTGATCCTCGCCATCGATACCGATGTCCTGGTCTCCTGGGTGATGGGCGGCGCTCCTCGCCACGAGGAGGCACGCCGACTTCTGGACGAGGAGATCCGGAAGCGCGGCTGCGGGCTGGGACTTTCGCCGCAGGTGATCCACGAGTTCCTGCACGTATCGACGGATCCGCGGCGCTTCGAGAAGCCGCTCAGCATGGAAGATGGGCTGCGGTGGTCGCGCAGCCTATGGACCGCGACGGAGGTCGTGCGGATCCTCCCTGCACCCAGCGTGCTGGACCGCACTCTCGAGCTGCTCGCACACCTCCGTCTGGGGCGTAAGCGCATCCTCGACACCGCTCTTGCGGCGACGCTGGAGCTTGCCGGTGTCCGCCGTCTCGCGACGTTCAATCCTGGTGATTTTCGCGCCTTCGGTTTCCTGGAACTCGTCGCTCCGGGAGCCACCCTCGACGCATAGTTGGTTTGTCGCTGATCAATGCTCTGTCGTCGTTTGGCGTCATATCCAGTATGGGGGGCTATACTCGTCCCATGACCGTTGAGCTGCTGACGGAAGACCCCCTGGCACCCCCGGCCGATCTGGGACCTTACCGGCGGAAGGACTATGACGCCCTGCCAGAGCAGCCGCGGTGCGAGCTGCTGTTCGGGAGGCTCTACCTGACCGGGAGCCCGACCCTTTGGCACCAGGCGGTGGCCTCGTACCTCTGGCGACATCTGGAAGGCATCGCCGTAGCTGCCGGCGGATACGCCTCCATTGCGCCACTCGACGTGGCGTTTGCCGATCACTCCGTCGTCCAGCCGGACGTCATCTACGTCTCGCCCCAGCGCCTGGGGATCCTGGAGGTACGTATCGAGGGCGCCCCCGATCTCCTGGTGGAGGTTCTCTCCCCGGCCAGCAGCCGCCGCGACCGGGGCGAAAAGCTGAGCCTCTATGCCCAGACCGGCGTCCGCGAATACTGGATCGTCGACCCCGGGACACGCCAGATCGAGTTCCTGGTCAACGAGGCGGGGCGCTTCATCGTCGCGCTGCCCGTCGCCAGCGTGTACCGGTCCCAGCAGCTCCCTGAGGTCCACCTGGACCTCGCCAGATTCTGGCGGGAAGTGGGGAGCCGCGATCTGACGCGTCGCTGACTCTAGGGGGCTAGGCGGGCGGCTGGCCGCCGCAATCGATCAGGCGGGCGGCGGGCCGCCGCCCTTGCGCGTGTCGTCGAGGGCGATGCCGTGGCGGGCGAGGAGGCGCTTCAGGCGGTCGTGGACTCCCGGGCCGAGGAGGCTGCGCGCGGCGGCGCTGATGTCGTGAAGCACGACGTGGAGGTCCTGGCGGCCGGTCCAGTGCTTGCGGGCGTAGGGCTCGAGGTC
>DATKFK010000517.1:0-10866 GCA_035544375.1 Thermoanaerobaculia bacterium | reverse complement strand
CCGCTTAGAGTCACCAAGCGGATCGTTTCCGCCAGGCCCTCCCCCCACGCTCGCTGGTCGGTCTCTCCGGCCACCCGCCACCTGGAGCCACCCATGTCGAGATCCCAGGTCCTTGCCGTATGGGCATCGGAACGGTCCCGGGGCGACTCGGCTCGCCGTCGAGATCGATGGCCGAAGAGGCAAACGGAGGGCCCTTGGCGACGGGTTCCCGGATGGCAACTCTAAGCGGCGAGGCAAGAACCCACGATCTCGGCACGTACCCTCGGCGAGCCGTTAGGTTGCCATCCGGGAAACCCGGCGCCCCCGGCCCGGCCGCTGGCCACCATCCCCGTACTCCCGCGCCAGCCACCATCCCGCGCCCGCCACCACCCCCGCGCCCGCCCCGGCCACCACCCCCCGCGGCAGCCCGGAACCTAAACCAGCACTTTAGGTGTCATGCGGTAAAACTTGACAGCAGAAGGCTCGCGAGGTAGCGTAAACTATAGAGACTTCACTATACCTGGCGAGCCTGGATTCCATGACCCGGGCCGGTGCCACTGACAGGGGAGGCGGAGGCGCGGTATGAGAGTGCGGCTTACCGGTATCGTCCTCTTGCTCTTCCTGCTGAGCGCCGGCGCCGCGCTGGCGGCAAGCCGGCCCCCTCGCGAGCTGCACCAGGTCGGCGACCACTGGACCGCCTGGAACCCGCCGGCTCCGCCCCCGGGCACCGAAACCTACACGATCGTCCGCGGCGACACGCTCTGGGATCTGGCCAAGCGTTTCTACGGCAATCCCTACCTGTGGCCCCAGCTGTGGGAGAAGAACCAGTACATCCTGGACGCGCACTGGATCTATCCCGGCGACCCGCTGGTCACCGGCATCAAGGTGACGCCGGTCGAGAACCTGGCACAGGCCGGGGCGGGCAGCGCCGGCCAGGGCGGCGCTCCTCCGGATACCGGCGAGGCCGAGCCCGAACCGCCGCCCCAGGTCCCGGGCGTCGAGGGCGCCGCCAAGACAGCCAGCCCGCCGGTGCCCTTGGGATGGGAGAGCGACATCTACTGCAGCGGCTACATCGGCGATGCGGGCGAGCAGTTCACCTACACGATCATCGGCTCGGAGTTCGACGACCTGACGCCCAAGCTCAACCCCCATTACCACATGGGCAGCCTCAAGGGCATCTACGGCAGGACCGGCGCCAAGGTGGACATGTTCACCGGCGACATCGTGTACCTGCAAGGAGGCTCGAAGCAGGGCCTCAAGCCCGGCAGCCTGTTCACCATCATCGCCCCCGAACGTCCGGTCGTGCATCCGGTGACCGCCGAGACCTTCGGCAGCTTCTACCAGTACCTGGGCCGGATCCGGGTGCTCTCCGTCCAGGAGGACACCGCCATCGGCGAGATCGTCCACTCCTGCGACGCGGTCAGGGTCGGTTCCCGGCTGAAGCCCTTCGAGCCCGAACCGGTGCCGCTCGGGCGGACCACCCCCATGCGTCCGGTCAACATGCCGGTCGCCGCCGAGAAGCTCAAGGATTCGCCCGCGATCATCTATTCGCGGGACGACATCATCTCGCTCGGCCAGGACCACGTGGTGTTCATCGACCGGGGCTCGGACCAAAACGTCACGCCGGGCGACGTCTTCACCATCTACCGCTCCAACGACCGTGGCCTGCCGCCCCTGCTGCTCGGTGAGCTGGCGGTCCTGTCGGTCCAAAAGCGGTCGGCGATGGCCAAGATCACCGAGTCCCGCTACACCATCTTCGTCGGCGACCGCCTCGATCCCAAGTAGCAGCCCCAGGTATCCTGGAGCAGCGAGCTCCTTGCCCCTGAGCGCCCCGGGGGTACTCCCCGGCAGCTCCTTTTCCCGGGCGCCCAGGTCCGGGAGAGACCTGCCCTGTGATACTGTAGGGGTTCATCTTCGAGGGTCCATGGCCGAACAGAATCTCAACGGGCGGCTGTATCAGATCGTCGATGAGTTGGTGCGGAGGGGGCTGACCCTCGAGCAGGCGCGCCGGGAGTTCGAGCGCCAGTTCATCGTCGCATCGCTGAAGTCGAACCGTGGCAACTTCTGCCGCTCGGCCAAGTCGCTGGGCGTGCACCGCAATACCCTCCGCAACAAAGTCTCGGACCTGGGCATCGGCTGCGAGGACTACGACCTCCCGGGCCGGCGCCAGCAGCGGCGCAAGAGCAATCCATCGCCCATCTGAAGCGCCTTCCATGATTCAGCGCCCGGGCACCCCCCCGGTCGCGTAACCGCAGGAAGGGCACGGTTCCCGAAGTCGTCCTCTTCTGAGGACGACGCATGGCACCGATCTCGCAACGTTTTTACCCTTGGTCTCAACGACTCGTCCGCCCGCGAGCCTCGCGGGGCGGTCCGCAGACGACTGCGATGTGGAAGGCCCGGCCTTTCTGGCTGCTGCTGGGAGGAACCGGCGTTTTTCATGGGACGGGTGCGGGACGCGACATAGGAGGAAATCAGAACCGATGAAGCCAAAACGAGCTCGCGTGCCTTCCGCAGCGCTGGCCCTGACCCTTTGCCTGGCGCTGTCGATCCAGGCCGCCCCGTCGCATCCCGCCTCTCGGGGCGCCCAGATCCCCCCCACCTTCCCGCGGACGCTCGTCCGCACGGAGCTCGCGACCATCCTCCGCAGTGGCTCCCAGCCGTGGCTGGGTCAGGGAGCCGTCAGCTCAACCGACCTCAATGCCGCGCTCGGTGCGCGGCAACGCCGATTCGGCCTGTTTCGCACCGATTCCGCGGTGGATGGCCGGCGCGAGGTGCTCCGCCGCCTGCCGTTCGGTGCCATCCTGGCAGCGGCTGGGGAGCGCAATCGGGTCGATTCATTGCTCCTGGCCGCGGTGGTCGAGACCGAGTCGCGGTTCTTGCCCCATGCGGTCTCGCCCTGCGGCGCCGTCGGCCTGATGCAGCTGCTGCCTTCGACCGGCGGGGACTACGGCGCCAAGGACCTGCGGGACCCATACGTCAACGTCGACGTCGGCAGCCGTTACCTGCGGGTGCTCCTCGACCGCTTCATGGGCCGGCCGGACCTCGCCCTTGCCGCCTACAACACCGGGCCCGAGGTGATCGCGCGCTACGGCTGCGTGCCGCCGTACCGCGAGACCCGGGATTTCGTGAAGCGAGTGCTGGCTCGCTACGATCAGCACCGCCAGGCGGTGGCGCGCGTCTCGGCGCGCCGCCCGGCGCAGGACCAGATCGCCCGCGGCTTTGGCCGTCACGAGCCGCCTGACCGCGGCGCGGACGCCGACGGCCTCGCCCGCTGACCGGCGGTCGCCGGCCTGACGGCAGGGGCGGCAGGGGCGGCAGGGAGCGGCCGGGGCCCGGCCGCCGGGCCATTGCGGCACGCCCCGGGCCCGCAATGGCGCGCCCCCGGCCGCCAGAACCGCCCGAACAGGGCAGGGAAGAGCCGCCAGCGGTGGCAGGTGCTAGACTGCCGGCATGAAGCTTGGCGACATCCTCGTCATCTGCCTGATCTTCGTGCTGTTGTTTGGGCCGGCGCGGCTGGGAGGCCTGGGCAAGGGGATCGGCGAGGGCATCCGCAACTTCAGGAAGGGCCTGAAGGGCGGCGGCGGCACGCCGCAGGACGACGCCGTCGAGCGGCGCGACGGCCCCAAAAGCTGAGATCCCCGCGGGCGTTATCTCGGTAGTCCCGTCCCTTCCGCGCCTTTCGCGTCGAGGGATCACATCCCAATACCTGACTGATACCCCTCCTACCTGTTTATCAGCTCTGCTGTTCGAGGACCTGCGACCAGGAGCGCTCGAGGCTTGGGGCGAGCCGCTCGCCTTCGGGCACGCTGCCGAAATGATGCAGGAAGCGACGCAGCGTCGGGGCGATCAGCGGCAGGTGGCGAGGCCAGCCGCGCTGGGCGAAGGCGGCATAGGTGCCAACCGCCTTGAGCGTGCGTTGTGCCGCTGCGCGGTGGTAACGGAGCCTCGCAGCGGCATCGGGGAAAGCCGCCTCGACCAGCTGCCGTTCGACTGCGGGCGGCGGGAACAGCGTATCGTTGAGGAGCGAAGCCAGATCGTAGGCAGGCGGCCCCAGGCGCAGGTCCTGGTGATCGAGGACCGCGACGCCACCCCCTCCCCGGGGCATCAGGTTGCGGGCCATGTAGTCGCGGTGACATGGCACCGGCGGGTCGGAGCCGAGCGCGGTGCAGAGCTGCTCGAGCGCCGCGTCCAGCGGTGTCGGCGCGTCCCCGCCGGCTGCGGGCTCCTGCAGTCCTCGCGGCTCGAGGAACAGCTTCCGGGTCTGGGCCAGCTCGCGCAGCATGAGGTCGCGATCGAGCGGCGGATTGAGGCCGCGCACCAGCTCGGCCGGCAGCGCCGCGATCCTGGCGGCGAGCGCCGCGGCGGCCGCGAAGAAACGCTGCAGCTCGCTCCAGGGACGGTCTCGCAGGTCGGCCAGGGTCAGCTCGCCGAGGTCTTCGACGAGCATCCAGCCGCGCTCGCAATCGGCGGCCAGCACTCGCGGCACCGGCACCCCGGCGCCGCCGAGGATCTCGGTGGTGCGTGCGAACCGGCCACAGGCCGCGCGCAGCTCCGCCGGGTAGAGCGCGAGCACCGCCGTCGAGCCGTCCGCGGCGGTCAGCCGCTCGTAGCGGCGGGGCGAGACGTCGCCGGCCAGGGGGCGGGCAAGACGGAGCGCGAACCCGACGCTCGCGAGCCACTCGTCAAGCGCCCTGCGGTCGTGCTCTCCGCGCTGCGGCTCCACCGTTCCGGGTCCTGGTTGAACAACACAAGCTACCACGAGAGCGGCTGCCCTTCCACGGCTCCGGACGCGTTTGACACCCTCCGGGGGGCAGGGGATAATCCGGCGTCGGCTCCTCAACAGGCCGGGAGGATTTTGAAGCTGGACGACAAGCTGCACCACATGCTTCGCGACCTTCGTCGCGCGCTTTCCGAAGCCATCTCGGAATCTTCGGAAGTCAGCCGGACGCTGCGCAAGATCCGCGAAGAGGGTTATTCGCTCTACCTGCTGGTGGACTGCAAACGGGAAGCGAACGAGCCCGAGCAACTCCCCGCGCTCACCCCCAAAAGCGCCGCCGGCGAGCCGCTGTTCCAGATCGACGGTCGAGACCTGTCGTTCCTGAAGTCGATCGGCATCGACCCGACCCGGCGCCTTCGCCGCCGGCGTGCAGTCTGATCCCGCCCCCCACTCGATCGCCGCGGCATCCGGCGCGACCGCCAAGGAGCAGCGCGGCCGAAATCTCGACGCGGCATTGCGCTGTTGTGGTGATCATGCGCCGGCCGACCGAGCCCACCGAGACGAGCGAGAGGCGGACGGCGGGGTGCCCGCATCATGACCATGGCCACTGAACAGCTGCCCACCGGTGGACCGCGCCTGGACCTGCTGGGCCTGGCCCCCGAGCGCCTGCGTGAAGCGCTGGGCGACCTGATCGACCGGCCGTTCCGGGCCGAACAGATCTTCCGGGCGCTGCACGTGCGCGGGGTGCGGGATTTCGCGGCGATGACCGACCTGCACAAGGACCTGCGGGCGCGGCTCGCCGAGCGTTTCCTGATCGGCTGGCCGGATATCGCCGCGCGCTCGCCGTCTGCCGACGGCACCTGCAAGTTCCTGTTCCGGCTGCACGACGGCGCCACCATCGAAGCCGTCGACATCCCGGACCGCTCGCGCCGCACGCTGTGCATCTCGAGCCAGGCCGGCTGCGCCCTGGCCTGCAGCTTCTGCGTCACCGGCTTCTGGGGTGCCGGGCGCAACCTGACCGCCGGCGAGATCGTCGCGCAGGTGCTGGCGATCCGCTCCGATCGCCAGGTGCCGGCCCAGGGCCTGCGCCTGGTGTTCATGGGAATGGGCGAGCCGCTGCTGAACCTTGCCGGCTTGCGGCAGGCGCTCGACGTCCTCGGCCGCACCATCTCGCTGCGCCGGATCACCGTCTCGACCGCGGGGGTGGTGCCAGGCATCGAAGAGCTTGCAAGTTGGGAGAAGCGGCCCAACCTGGCGGTGTCGCTGCACGCGCCCGACGATCGGCGCCGGTCGCAAATGATGCCGATCAATCGCAGCTACCCGCTGTCCGAGCTGCTGGCGGCGCTGCGCCGCTATCCGCTCGAGCCCGGACGCAAGATCACCTTCGAGTACCTGCTGATCCGAGACTGGAACGACGCCGTGGCCGACGCCGATCGCGTGGTGAAGCTGCTCTCGGGGCTGCGCGCCAAGGTGAACCTGATCCCCATCAATCCCGATGCCGTGCTCGGGGACTCGATGGTGCCTCCCGCCGATGCGCAGGTCGAGGCTTTTCAGCAGCGCCTCATCCAGCGTGGCATGACCGTCACCGTGCGCCGCCGCCGGGGCGACGATGTCAGCGCCGCGTGCGGACAGCTGCGGGCATTCGGGCGGGATCCCCGCGGCTTCAAGAGCAAGCCGGCCGCCGGTCCGCGGTCCTGACCGCGATGGATGCGATGGAGCTGCCGGCCGGCGCGCAGACCGCGGCCCCATGGGCTTTCCAGGCAGCGACCGGCGGCGTGGCCATCGCCTTCGCCGGCCGCGGCCGGGCCGGCAGCCGGGAGGACGTGCTGGCCCGTCTCACCGGCGAGCGGCGCCGGGTGGCCTGGGCGCGGCAGGTCCATTCGGCGCGGGTGTTGCGGGCACGGCCCGGCGAGTGTGGCGAGGGTGATGCGCTGGTGAGCCGCGACGCCGGTCTGGCGCTCTCGATCGTCACCGCCGATTGCGTTCCGGTCTTGCTGGCCGGTCCGTCCGCCATTGCGGCAGCGCACGCCGGCTGGCGAGGCATCGCCGCCGGCGTCGTGGGCGCCACGGTCGCGGCGATGGCGGAAGACCCGGCCGCCCTGAAAGCCTGGATCGGCCCGGCGATCGGCCCCTGCTGCTACGAGACCGGCCCGGACGTGGCGGCCCAGGTGGCGGCGGCCAGCGATCCAGCCATCGTCCTCGAAGGACCGGCCGGCCGCCCCCATCTCGACCTGCAGCGAGCCGTCCGCCGCCAGCTGGAGGCCGCCGGCCTGAGCGAGATCGAGGTCGTCCCCCTCTGCACCCGCTGCGAAGCAGCCACGCTCCACAGCTACCGCCGGGAAGGCAAGGGAGCGGGCCGCAATCACGCCTTTATATGGATGTCCCCGGGGTAAGCCCTCCCGCCGAGAGGGCTGAGCGGTCGCCGGAGAGCTCGATAGCCGAAGAGGGAGGAGGAGGTCCCATGGCGACAGGGTCCCGGTTGGCGACTCAAAAGGCGAGGCAAGGCAGGTCGATCTTGGCATGAGCCCTCACCGAGCCTTGGCGTCGCCATCCGGGACCCTGTCGCCCACGGACCGGCCGGAGGGTTTTCCCGTGAGGTAAACTTCGATCCCGATGTCCGACTACGAGCCAGTGATCGGGCTGGAGGTCCACGTCCAGCTGCTCACCGCGACCAAGATGTTCTGCCGGTGCCCCAACCGCTTCGGGGCCGAGCCGAACACCTTGATCTGCCCGGTTTGCCTGGGCTATCCCGGCGCCCTGCCGGTGATCAACCGCCATGCCGTCGACCTCGCCGCCAAGCTTGCGGCGGCGCTGGGCTGCGAGGTCCGTGCGGCGTCGGTCTTCGCCCGCAAGAACTACTTCTATCCCGACCTGCCCAAGGGCTACCAGATCAGCCAGTATGACCGGCCCCTCGCCGAGCACGGCCAGCTGCCCCTCACGCACCATGCCAAGAGCGTGCGCATCGAACGCCTGCACCTCGAGGAGGACGCCGGGAAGCTCCTGCACGAGGCGCCCGGCGGCCTTGCCCTTCCCGGGCAGAGCCTGGTCGATTTCAACCGCTGCGGGGTTCCCCTGGTCGAGATCGTCTCGCACCCCGACATGGCGAGCGCCGCCGAGGCCCAGGACTTCCTGCAGACCCTCCATCAGCTGTTGCTCTACACCGAGACCAGCGACGGCAACATGGAGGAGGGCAGCCTGCGCTGCGACGCCAACGTCTCGGTGCGCCGCCGCGGCGAGACGCGGCTCGGCACCAAGGCCGAGATCAAGAACCTCAACTCCTTCCGCAACGTCGGCCGTGCCGTCGAGCACGAGATCGGCCGCCAGGTCGAGGTCCTCGCGAACGGTGGCCGGGTGACGCAGGAGACCCGCAGCTTCGACGCCGACAGCGGCGCCACGCGCACCCTGCGCAGCAAGGAGGAGGCGCACGACTACCGGTACTTCCCCGAACCCGACCTGCCGCCGCTCGTGCTCGCCGCCGAACGCCTCGCCGCGCTGCGCGCCGCACTGCCCGAGCTGCCGTGGGAGCGGCGTGCCCGCTTCCAGGCCAGCTACGAGCTGCCGGCCGCGGACGCGCTCGTCCTCTGCCAGTCGCGCGACCTCGCCGACTACTACGAGGCGGCGGTCGGCGCGCCCGCGAAGGCGAATCCCAAGGCGATCGCCAACTGGGTGATGACGGAGGTGCTGCGCGAGCGCGGCCTGCAAAAGGCGAACAGGCAGCCGCTCGACCGCACCCTGGCCCCGGCCCGGCTGGCCGAGCTGGCGGCGATGGTCGAAGCGGGCAAGCTCTCGAACAGCGCCGCCAAGGAGGTCTTCGCGGCGATCCGCGGCTCGGACGAGGAGCCCGCCGCGGCGCTGGCGCGGCTGGGGCTCGCCCAGGTCACCGACTTGGCGCAGATCGAGCGCTGGATCGACGAGGTGATCGAGCAGCACGCCGGACCGGTCGCGCAGTACCGGGCGGGCAAGACCCAGACTCTCGGGTTCCTGGTCGGCCAGGCGATGAAGCGGTCCGGCGGGCGCGCCGAGCCCAAGGCCGTGCAGCGCCTCATGCGGGAGGCGCTCGAGCGGCTGCCCGTCCCCAGCCCCGCCGGCGAGTGATGAGCCGGCGCGGCCAGCCGCGCGGGGTGTCCGCACCTTGATCCAGTTCTTCCACGTCAGCAAGCGCTTTCCCGGTGGGCAGGCCGCCCTGGAGGACGTCACCTTCGACATCGACCGCGGCCAGTTCGTGTTCCTGACCGGCGCGAGCGGCGCCGGCAAGACCACGCTGCTGCGCCTGATCTTTCGCGAGGAGGTGCCCAGCGACGGTCAGATCGTGGTCAACGGCCGCAACGTCGCCTCGGTGCCGCCCAGCAAGATCCCCTATCTGCGCCGCACCATCGGCGTCGTCTTCCAGGACTTCCGGCTGATCCCGCGCAAGACCGTCTTCGAGAACGTCACCTACCTGCCGCGCGTCCTCGGCCTCGATGGCAAGCAGCAGCGGCAGCTCGCCTACCAGGCGCTGCGCCGGGTGGGGCTGGCCCACCGGCTGAACGCCTTCCCGCCGCAGCTGTCGGGCGGCGAGCAGCAGCGCGTCGCCATCGCGCGGGCGCTGATCAACGAGCCGGACATCCTGATTGCCGACGAGCCCACGGGCAACCTCGACCCGGACCTGTCGCGCGAGATCCTGCGCCTGTTCCTGGAGGTGAACCTGCGGGGCACGACGGTCGTGCTGGCCACGCACGACCGCGACACCATTCAGCGAGTGGGACGCCGGGTGCTCACCCTGGACCGCGGCCGGCTGGTCTCCGACACCACGCTCGACGGCACCGAGCCCCCTGACCTGGCACCCGCGAGGGACCGTGAGGCGCCGGACGAGCATAAGGCGCCGGAAGAGCGGGAGGCATTGGGAGAGCTGGGAAAGCAGGAGGCGCCGGGAGGCAGCGAGGCAGCGGGCGATCGTGCTCTGCCAGGCGATCGGGTGCTGCCGGGTGACCGCGAGCCTCCGGGAACCGGGTCGCCGGCATCGACGGCGGTGCCGCCCGCCGGGGCCGTCCCGGAGGAAACGCCGCGGCCGGCTGGCGCGCCCGCGCCTCCGCTCGCCGAGGGCCCGCCGTGAGCCTGGCGCGAGCGCTGCGGTACTTTCTCAGAGAGGCTTGCCTCAACCTGCTGCGCAGCTGGCGGGTCAGCCTGCTGGCGGTGCTGACCATCGCCGTCAGCCTGGTGCTGGGCGGCGCCTTCCTGCTGGCGAGCCACAACCTGGCCGGCTCGGTCGAGGGCTGGCGGGGCAAGCTGCGCGTCGTGGTCTACCTCAAGCCGGGCACACCGGCGGCGGAGCTGCCGCGCCTCGCGGCGGCAGCCCGCGCCGCCCCCTGGGTGGCCGGCGTCGACGTGGTCTCGTCCGCGGTTGCCCGCCAGCGCTTCCGCGAGACGTTCCCCAGCCTGGCCGACGTGATCGACAGCGGCGAGGGCGAGCCGCTGCCCGCCTCGCTCGAGGTGGCACTGCGCCGCGAGCAGGCCGAGGCCGGCGGCCTCGACGCCTGGCTGGCCGACTGGCGCCGCCGTCCGGAAGTGGCGATGGTCGACGACGATCGCGACTGGCTGGGGCAGGTCGAGACCGCGGTGGCGGTGGTGCGCGCGGTCGGGCTGGTGCTCGGCGGCATCCTGCTAGGCGCGGCGATCTTCACCATCGCCAGCATCATCCGGCTGACCGCGTACCTCCACCACGAGGAGATCGCGATCATGCGCCTGGTGGGGGCCACCGAGTTCTTCATCCGCGGGCCGTTCTACGTGGAGGGATTGATCCAGGGCCTGATCGGCGGCGCGCTGGCGAGCGCCGGCCTGTATGCCGCCTACAATCTCATCCACGCCCGCTCGCGCTCGCTCCTCGCGGCGGTTCTCGCCGGGCAGTTCCTGAGCCCGCGCCAGCTGGGACTGCTGCTGCTGCTCGGCGCCCTCGCGGGGCTGGTCGGCGCCATTGCCTCGCTGCGCCGCGAAAGCCTCTAGCAGGCTGCTGAAAAAGCCCGTGCGCCGCCGCAACCCGGAGGGCGAAGCGCGGCGTGCGGGATTTTTCAGCAGCCTGCTAGCTCCAACGCCAGAGTCGCGCGCGCAAAAAAGAAAAGGCCCCGCGTCGGCGGGGCCCTTGGGGAGGATGCGCCGGTAGAGCCGGCGCGCTCGGCGCTTACTGCGTGGTGGTC
>DATKFK010000516.1:0-3295 GCA_035544375.1 Thermoanaerobaculia bacterium | reverse complement strand
CCAGGTCGTCGGCGTGCTTGAGATAGAAGCAGTTGCTGCAATCGAGACGGAAGGCGTCGGTGAAGTAATCGGCGGCCGGCGGCAGCAGGCGCAGCGCGAAGGCGAGCTCGCCGATCTGGCGCGTCTTGGCTGCGCCTTCCGCCAGCCGGAAGCCCTGGTCGGCGCTCGCCGACAGCTTGGCAAGGCCATCGGCAGGGGAGAGGAAGCGGGTGCCCTCCTGGCCGCGGAAATCCTGGATGAGCTTGACCCTCTCGCTGTCCCCCTGCTGGCCGAGGAGGGCCTGGTGGAAGTCCTCGCGGTCCTTCTGCACCTGCTGAGGCGCGGCGAGGGCGCCCAGCGGCACCAGCGCATCGCGCACCTGGCCCGCGCCGGGCGACCAGGCGAGCGGTGCACCGTTGCCGCCCGGGCGCTCCTGGTACAGGTAGCGGTATTGCGCGCGGCCCTGCTGCAACGCCGTCCAGTCGGCGGGGATCTTGCCGCACAGATCCGCCTGCTCCGTCGGCGAGGCGAGATCCTTGGCGATGCGGACCAGGTCGGCATAGTCGGCCTGGCAGTTGTGCGACCATTCGTCGGCGGTGCGCCCGGGCCGGCGGTCTCCCGAGGCCTCCGGGCGCTCGCTGCGCAGGTGTGCCGCCTCCTGATCGAAGTTGTCCTTGAAGCGCTGTGCCAGGTCGGCGAAGCGAGCGAGGGCCGCTCCCGCTCCCGCCGGTGCCGGCGTCGGGGCAGATCCGGCAGCGGGCGCCGGCGCTCCGGCGCCGGCCGGCGCCGCCCCCGCCCCGCCGGCCGTTCCCTGGGCGCCGCCGGTCCCTGCCATTGCCGGCGCTCCACCCGCCGGCACCCCCGGCGCGAAGCTCGCCGGCGCCACGCCCGGCGCCCCCGCCCCCGCCGGCGAGCCGGCCGCGAGGTCCAGGCCCAGCATCTCCTCGTAGAGAGACTTGAAGGCGCGGAAGTGATCGTCCGCGACGAAGTCCCAGCGCGCCAGGTTGCGCAGGCTCCAGTAGTCGCGGAAAGCCGCGTGCGCGTCGGCAGGCTCGGGCACCTCCACACGGCTGAGGTCGGGATGGGTGGCGAGCGCTTCCTTGAACGTGGCGTCCATGGCCACCGGGTCGGCGGTCTTGAGCCAGCCGTCCAGCTGCCGGCCCTGGGGATCGGTGGCCGGAACGGCCCGGCAGTAGGCGAGCAGGGGCGCGATGCTGAGACCGGCTTGCAGGGTTGCCGCATCGCTGTCCCGCGGTGCCCGCTTCATCTGCCGGAAGCGCAGCACCTGCTCGAAGCCAGCGAAGAAGTCCGGGTAGGCCTTGGGGTGGGACTGCAGGTCGCGGGAGCGCGCCACGAACGAGGCGAGCAGCGGTCCCAGCACCCCCCGCTGGAACAGCTGGGCCTGGATCGCCGGCACCAGCTCCTCGGTGATCTCGTTGTGCTCGCCGCCACGGAACAGCGCGCGCATCGTCCAGCGGCTCTCGCCCAGGTTGCGCTTGTGCTGCTCGAATTCCTGGATCAGGCCGAGCGCGGTGACGGCGTCGCAGTCGCCGCTCCCCGTGCCGGCGGCCGAGCCGGGCGCGCCGAGGCAGTCGCGGCTGTGCTTGACCGTGGAGTTCACCGGCTGGATGACGCGGTAGAGGTTGAGCCCCGCCGGCACGATGGCGAGCAGGAACAGCGCCGCCAGCGCGACGCTCAAGCCGCGCAGCGCCCAGCGGTAGCCGGCGTCCCGCTTGACCGCGGCGCGGGTGGGCGCGATCAGGCCCTGCTCCGGGAACAGCTTCTTCTCGTAGAAGTCGCGGATGAAGAAGGCGCGCGACTTGGCGAAGACCTGCTCCAAGTCCTCGAGCACGCCCTGCGGATCGCCGACCTGCACGCGCAGCAGGTCGCGGCAGGCGCGGGCGATCGGGCGCCCCTGCTGCACGCCGCTGGTCAGGTAGAAACCGCGGAACAGGAACGGCTCGTCGAAGCGGGTGGCGGTGAAGATCGTATGCAGATAGTTGGCCAGCGGCTCCTTGAGCGATGCGAGCTCCTCGGGGAAGACGAACAGCTTGTCGAGCAGCGAGGTGTTGTCCTCGTCCTTGAGCAGCCGCAGCCGCAGCTTCTCCATGCGGCCGACGATCTCGTCGAAGATGCCGACAAAGGCCTTGAGGTCCCAGGCTTCTTCGGGCGGCCCGGGATTCGACCAGCCGAACAGCTGGCGCTGGTCGGCCGGGTCGAGCTTGGAGAAGAACTCGGTGAAGCCGAGGATGCGGTCCGCCTTGGTCACCAGGATGAACACCGGGACGCGGATCGCCAGCACCTTCTGCAGGTGGAGGAGCTTCTGGCGGATGTTCTTGGCCTTGCGCTCCTGCTCGTCCGCCGGGTCCTCGACCAGGCTGGTTGCCGGGATGACGACGATGACGCCGTTGATCGGACAGTGGCGGCGGTGGCGGTGCAGCAGCTTGAGGAAGGTGTTCCACTCCTGCTGATCGGGGGCGCTCTCTTCCTGGAAGGTGAAGCGGCCGGCGGTGTCCAGGATCACCGCCTCGTTCGAGAACCACCAGTCGCAGTTGCGCGTGCCGCCGGCGCCGGACAGCGCGTCGGCCCCCACCGGGAACTCCAACCCCGAGTTCTTGAGCGTCGTGCTCTTGCCGGATTGGGGCTCGCCGATCAACAGGTACCAGGGCAGCGAGTAGATCGACATCCCGGCCTCGCGCAGCTGGCGCACCGCCAGCTGCCACTTCTCGGCCAGCTCGCGCAGCGCCTCGCGGACCTCCTCCTTGCCCACTCCCGCCTGCCGCGTGTTGAGGCCGAGCCCGCCCTCGAAGTCGCGCGCCCGCTTCTTGTCCTGGCCGCGGCGGAGGCTCTCGAAACCCCAGAGCAGCAGGAAGACTCCGAGCATGACGGCGATGAGGATCCACGATCGATTGCCCATGCCGAGCGCGCGGCCTACCGCGTAGGCGAGCCCGGTGCAGACGAAGAAGGTGCCCAGCCAGCGCATCGGCCGGGGGATGGCGCGCAGGACGTTGATGAGCTCTTCCATGGGACCTCGAATCAGAGATGAGCGATGGCGCGCAGGTCGGAGACGGCGTTGCCCCAGACGGCCCAGGCGACCAGCCAGTAGGCGGCGATGAGACCCAGCCCGACGATGGCGACGCGCACCAGCGTCACCGCGGGCGAGATCCGCCGCTGCGGCCGCGGCGTGACGTGGTAGGCCGCGGGAGTGAGCCCGCGCTGCGCGTCGGCGAGGTGGTCGCTCAGCTGGCGGTAGAGCTTGCTGCGGATCTCCGCCAGCTTTTCGGGTTTGCGATGATAGGTGCCGCGGACGCCGAGC
>DATKFK010000515.1:0-3127 GCA_035544375.1 Thermoanaerobaculia bacterium | reverse complement strand
TAGAACTGGTACTGCACCACCACGTCGTTCAAGCCCTTCGTGCCGCCGCGGTCGATGCGGGTCCAGGCGAGCTTGAGGTTCGAGTTGTAGCCGTGAAAGTAATAGCCGGCGCCGAGCTGGCAGCGGCTCTCGCTCGGCTGCGTGAGGCCGGCGGCGAAACGCTGCCGGGCGTACTGCACGAACGGCAGCAGCTTCCACGCGCTCACGTAATAGCCGGCCTCGGCAAGCAGGGTGGCCTGCCGTGGCAGCGCCGGCAGGAAGGCGTGGCCGTCGTACCAGCTGCGATCGATCTCGACGGTCAGGCCGTCGCCGCCATGGACCGGCTGGTCGTAGTAGACATCGAAATTGTAGTTGCGGTAGCTGCTCTGGGTGTCGAAGGCGGTCGCCAGGGAGAGCGTGCGCAGCTGGCCCAGCGAGGTGCCGCGGTAATACAGGCCTTCCTCGGGACCGAACAGGTAGTAGGCCAGGCGCCCGCTGTAGCGGAACTGGTTGGTCTCGTTGCTGCCGCGCAGCCCTTGGAAGACTCCCAGGCGGTACTCGAGGTGATCGGCGACGAGGCCGCGCGCCTGTGCGCCGTAATCGCGGCCGCTGTTGGTGCCGAGCGGCGCGCTCTCCACGTAGGCGTACGGACTGATGTCCAGCGCCAGCGTCGAGCTGGCGACCTGGTTGTGGGTATAGGTGGGCGCCAGGCGGATCAGGCCGCCGTCGAGCTTCAGCTCCCTGGCGAAGCTGTAGGTGACGGCGAAATCCAGGAAGACCAGGCCGTTCGCCGTCTGTTTGCTGCCGTCGGGGTTGCCCTTGCCGAGGGTCCCCGAATCGGTCTCGAAGAAGATCGCCAGGGCGCCGGAGGCCAGGGCGCCCTCGAGGCGGACGCGGCGGAAGAACAGGTTGTACGCGCGCCCGTCGCCGCCGGCGTTGTCGGTGGCCTCGCCCTGGACCTGGGCGAGGGTGCCGAGCTTCAAGGTGGTGCCGCCGTCCGCCGAGGCGATGAGCAGCTGGGCCGCCGCCGGCCGGCTGCATGGGCCGCAGAGCCCGCACGGGACCAGGGCGGCCGCCGCCGCCAGGACCACCGCCGCTGCCCCGCCGGCGCGCCCCGCGCCCGGTGTCGTGCTCGTTGCCATGGGATGCCCCCTTTCTCCCGGTCGGGCCGCGCGCGGGGGGCTCCCAAAGCGCGGCGCCGGGCGTGATTCGCGGCTCGCGAATCATTGCCCGGCGCCGGTGCCGAAAGCTGTAATCAGGAGGTTATGGGGCGGTTACAGGACACCGGCTCGGCGGTTCCAAACCGGTTGAGTCGAGCGTTGGCGTCCGCATCCGGCCCGCGCCTAGAAGAACGAGTACTGGTACTGCGCCACCAGGTTCTTGCGGTTGCGCACCCCGTCCTGGTCGACGTTGCCGTAGCCGACCTTGAAGTTCGAGTTGTAGCCGTGGAAGTAGAAGCCCAGCCCGACCTGCCACTGCTTCTGGTTGGGCAGCGTGATGCCGGTGTCGTACTTCTCCTCGGTGTACTGGGCGAACGGCTGGGTGTGGAGCGCGCCGATGTAGTAGCCGCCTTCGACCAGCAGGATGTGCTGCTTCGGGATCGCCACGATGAAGCTGCCGCCGTCGTACTTCTGGTAGTCGGCCTGCAGCGTGATGCCGTCGCCGTTGCCCACCGGCTGGTCGAAGAACGTGTCGACGTCCCACATCTTGTAGCTCTTCTGCACGTCGTAGCTGCCGCCGACCTCCCAGGTCGCGATCTTGCCCAGCGAGGTGCCGCGGTAGAAGCGGGCGCTCTCGATGCCCCAGAAGTAATAGGACAGGCGCCCGGTGAAGCGGAAGGGGTTCCGGTCGTTCTTGCCGCGCAGCCCTTCGAGGGCGGCGGCCCGGTACTCGAGATGGTCGGCGATATAGCCGCGGATCTCGGTGCCCCAGTCGCGGCCGCCGTTGGCGGTCAGCGCCGTGGTTTCCAGGTTGACGAAGGCGCCGAGGTCGACCGGCAGGATCGAGGCCGCGGACTGCAGGTGGTTGTAGCTGCTCGGCGACAGCAGCATGCCGGCGTCGATCATGAACTCGGGCGCGAACTGATACGTCATGTACAGGGTCTGGAAAAACGTGCTGGGCGTGTTCTTGGTGCCATCGGGGTTGCCCTTGCCGTAGTTGGGGTTGTCCGTTTCAAAGAAGAGAATGAAATTCTTGTAGAACGTGAACTCTCCCTGGATACGCAGGCGGCGGAGATAGCCGAGGTTGTCGGCCGTGCCGCTGTTGGCGGCCGCGTTGTCTTCCGCCTGCGCCTGGGCCTGGGCGAGCATGCCGAGGCGGTAGGTCATGTTGCCGTCCTGCGAGGTCACCACCACCTGGGCGGCAGCCTGCCGGCCGGCGAACGCCAGCAGCGCCAAAAGCCCCAGCGCCGCCATCCTTCCGTGCTGCAGAAGCCCTCTCCACATAAGTTATTCCTTTCTCATGCCGCCTGAACGCACAGGCTGGTTAGTAGTGAGCAATGCGCTGTCCGCGGTCGGTCGGCGGTAACAGTAGACGAGCCCCATCGAGCTTTCAAGGAGCGACGCAAACCATCAGGTGACAGCTTTGAGGCATTCATGTGACGACGCCGCGACCGCCGTTTCGGCCCTCCCCTGCCGGTGGCGGCTGCAGTGGTGGACGGTGCGCGCTGCCCCTGCCGCCCCCGTGCGCCAGCCCGGGAACGGCGGCCGCGGTCGAATCACACCGCACGGGCCCGCCCGGGCCGCGGCCGCAAGCCGCCACATCGTCGTGTCGCCGCTGTCACATCCTTGTAACGATCCGGACCTTCCGCTGACACTCCCGATCCAGAGAATTGCGAGATCGGGTCGAAGCCCGTAGGAGCGGACGCGCGGACCGCCTGCCGGGCCGGCCGGACGGTAAGACGTTGGCCTTGGCGGCGCCGTCGCGCCCCGTTCCGTTCAACGACTTGCAATTCGGAGAGGAGCTCTTGACATGAGAACCTGGACTCGACGTGCGCGTCCGGCGGCCGTCCTGCCGCTATCCCTGCTGGCCATCTGCTGCCTGCTCGCCGCCGCGGGCGCGGTGGACATCTCGGGGGCCGGGGCGACCTTCCCCTACCCGGTCTACGCCAAGTGGGCCGAGGCCTACAAGGCGAAGACCGGCGTCGCCA
>DATKFK010000514.1:0-6635 GCA_035544375.1 Thermoanaerobaculia bacterium | reverse complement strand
AGATCGCGGCGCATCTGCCACGACGTCGGCCACTGCGCCGTCGCCGGCGGGCGCGGGCGCGTCTTCCGCCGGGGCCCGGTCCGGAGTCTCCGCCGCCACCCAGCCGGCGGCGTCGGCACCCGTGCGGGCCGCGAGGGGCCCGGGGTCAGGTTCCGGAGAGCCGGCCACCGCGAGCGGCGCCGCCGCCGGGGCCGGCAACGGGGCCGCCAGGAACAGGGATGCCGCGGACCAGGCTTCCCGGGCGCAGGCCACCGTCGCCGACGCCGGAATCGGCCAGCCGGCCAGCCAGGACCGGGACGCGGTGGCGGCCGGCAGCGGCGGCGGGGGGGCCGCCTCGGCGCCGAGCGTGGACCGGGTGATTCACAGCGGGCTCGAGCTGGCCTTCCGGGTGAACCCGCCGGACGCCTATGTCCTGCTCGACGGCGCGGTCATCGGCAGGGCGGAGGAGTGGAGCGGCCAGAAGGGGGGCCGCGCCTTCACTCTCCCGGGCACCGGGTCGCACCTGGTCAAGATCAAGCGTCCGGGGATGAAGGAGTACCGCATCAACGTCGAGGCGAGCGACACGCGGGGAGTCACGCCGGTCACGGTCAGCCTGCAGCCGCTGCCCGCGGCGCAGGTCGAGACCGTGGACCTGCAGACCATACGGGTGCGCGAGGCGATCGCCCTGCGCGTCCAGCCCGACGTCAACGCCGTGGTGCTGGTGGACGGCGCCGCCGCCGGCTCGGTGAAGAAGTTTGCCGGCCGTTTCGGCCGCGGCGACGAGTGGCTCAGCCTGCCGCCCGGGACGCATCGGGTGACGGTGGTCGCTCCCGGCTACAACCGGCGCGACCTGGCGGTGGAGGTCACCCCGGGTGCGGACAAGCCGCGCCAGAAGGTCGAGGTCGTCCTCTCGCCGGCGACGGGAAGTCCCTAGTGTCCCGCGGCGCCGCGCCCCTGTCGGCCGCCGCGTCGGCGGCTGCTTCCGCTGCGGCGGCGTTCCCCGGCGGCGCTTGCCTCCCCGGTGTCCGCAGCTTCGCCCGCCTCGCCAATGGCCTGACGGTCTGCGTGGTGGAGAACCACCAGGCGCCGCTGGTGACCACGGCGCTCTCGTTCCGCGCCGGCACTCGCGACGAACCGGCGGGCCATGGCGGCGTCGCCCATTTCCTCGAGCACATGATGTTCAAGGGCTCCGCCCGCTTCGGACCCGGCGAGATCGACCGGCGGACCCAGGCGCTCGGCGGCTCCAACAACGCCTTCACCAGCCACGACTCCACCACCTACTACTTCAGCTTCGCCGCCGACCGGTGGACCGAGTCCCTGGCCATCGAGAGCGACCGTATCGCCGCCCTGACGCTCGACCCGCGCCAGGTGGCCAGCGAGCGGCAGGTGATCCGCGAAGAGATCGCCATGTACGACAGCGAGCCGTGGGATTCGCTCGAGGTCGCCGTCCAGGCGCGTCTGTTCCGCGGCCACCCGTATGGGCGGCCGGTGCTCGGCACCCGCGGCGAGCTGCGGGCGACGGGCCGCGAGGAGCTGGCAAGCTTCCAGCGCCGTTTCTACCGGCCCGACAACGCGGTGCTGGTGGTGGCCGGCGAGACGAACGAGGAGGCCGTGCTCGACCAGGTCGAGCGCTTCCTGGGGGGGCTCCCGCCTGGCGCCGAGCGCCGCCAGGCTGCCTCGCCGCCGGCGGTCTGGCCGCGGCGCATGGCGCGCCTGCGCCGGCGCAAGGGCGAGGTGGCGCGGTTGCTGCTCGCGCTGCCGGCGCCGCCCGGCGACCACCCCGACCACGCGGTCCTCCGGCTGCTGGCCGCGCTGCTCGGCAGCGGTCGCGTCAGCCGGCTGTACCGGGCGCTGGTGGACGAGGGGCAGCTGTGCAGCTGGCTCCAAGCCGAGCTGACCGAGGGGCTCGACGCCAGTCACCTGACGATCGCGGCCGAGGTCGTTCCGGGTGTCGAGCCGGCGCGGGTCGAGGGCGAGCTGCTGCGCCTGCTGGCGGAGCTGGCGAGCACCCCGCCGGGAGTGGAGGAGGTGGAGCGGGCGCGCCAGGTGGCGCTCGCCGACTGGGTGCTGCACCACGAGCGCGTCGAGCAGCAGGCGCTGTCGCTTGCCGTGGCGCTGGCGCTGTTCGACCCCGAGCACCTGGACGTGCAGATGCGGCGGCTGCTCGCCGCGAGCCCCGAGGCGCTGCACGACGCGGCGGGCCGGTACCTCCGACCCGAGCGCGGCAGCGTGCTCGGGTGGTCGCTGCCGCGCGCCTGAGAGGAAATCTACCGAGGCGCCCGGGAGACAGCGGGCGGAGACGCCGGGGAAAGGGGTCAGCCGTTGCAGAGGGAGGACACTGAAGCGCCGGTCACGACGGCCGGCCGGGCGGGCCTGGCGGCGCGCGTGCGCCGGGTGGAAGGCGCGCCGGTGGTCGCCGTGCGCCTGTGGCTGGATGCCGGCGCGCGGGTGGAATCCATCCCGGGCCAGGGCCTGCTGACCGGGCGCATGCTCGAGGAAGGGACCCGCCGGCGAGACTGGCGCCGCATCGCCGCCGATGCCGAGAGCCGCGGCATGGAGATCTCGAGCTTCGGCGCCTTCGAGGGGCACGGCGTCAACGTCGACGCCCTGGCCCCCGACTGGGAGCTCGCCCTCGAATGGGCGACCGAGCTGCTGCGCGAGCCGTCGTTTCCCGAGGACCGCTGCGCCTGGCTGGGCAAGCAAGCGGCGGCCGAGCTCGAGGGGCTGGCCGATCAGCCTGACATCAAGACCGGGTGGGCGTTCCTCGAGCACCTGTACACCCCCCACCCGCGCTGCCGCCCGGTGCACGGCAGCGTCGCCAGCCTGCTCACGGTCAGCGCCGCCGATTGCGCCGCCCTGCACCGCGCCGCCCTCGCCGGCGGCGTCATCGGCGCGGTGGCCGGGACGATCGACGAGGACGCGGTCGAGCGGCGCATGCAGGACCTGTTCGCCGACCTGCCCCCGCGCGCGCAGCCGTTCGCCCCGCCGGCGCTTCCGGCCGGCCTGCCGGAGCGCCGTCACCAGGTGCAGGTCGAATCCGAGGACCAGGCCCATCTCTACATCGGCCACCTCACGGTGCCGCGCCGCCATCCCGACTACACGGCCCTCGAGCTGCTGGCGGTGATCCTGGGCTCGGGGGCCGGTCTCACCGGCCGCATCCCCGAGCGCATCCGGGAGCGCGAGGGGTTGGCCTACACCGCCTACGCCCAGACCCTTGCCGGGGCGGGCGAAGATCCAGGCCGCCTGGTCGCCTACGTCGGCACCTCTCCCGCCACCGCCGAGCAGGCCGAGAAGGGCGTGAGCGAGGAAATCGCCCGCCTGGTCGATCAGGGCATCGCCGATCGCGAGCTCGAGGATGCCCGTTCCTACCTGCTGGGCCGGGAGCCCTTCCGCCGGGAGACCGCCCGCCAGTGGGCCGACATCCTGGTCGAGGCCGAGCAGTACGGCCTGCCGCTGGACGACCCCTACCGCCGGGTCGCCGATCTGCGCGCCCTCGACCGCCCCACCTGCGAGGCGGCGGCCCACCGCCACCTGCGGCCGGGGGACCTGCGCGTCACGATCGGCCTGCCCGGCTAGCCGGAACTTGCGCGGCGGAGCCGACAGTCCGCTGCCAGCCAGCAGCCCGCAGCAGCAGCCCCGCAGCCAGCCAGGAGCCAGGACCGGGAACCTTCGCAGCGGCCCATCGCATGCCGACCACGCTCGTCCTGGCCATCGTCGTCGCCGCCGCGGTATCACTGGCGGTGCGGCACGTGCTGGGCTTCGGCTTCTCGCTCACCTTCGTGCCGCTGGCGAGTTTCTTCCTGCCGACGCGCCAGGCGGTGCTGACCGCCATCGTGCTGGAGATCGCGCTCGGCGCGGCGCTGGCGGTCGAGCTCAGGAGAGACCTGCGGCTGCGCGATTCGCTGCAGCTGCAGGCCGCCTCCCTGCTCGGCATCGCCGCGGGCATCGGGGCGCTGCGCGTGCTGCCCCAGGCGCTGCTGTTCAAACTCTCGCTGCTCCCGCTGCTGGCGCTGGCGGCGGTGCTCTGCGTCCGGCCCACGCTGGCGACGGCGAGGAGCCGGCCGAAGCTGGTTGGCGCCGGCCTGCTGAGCGGCGCCCTCAACGTGTGGGCCAGCTTCAGCGGTCCGCCCGTGGCGTTGTATTACCTGGCGACCGAGACTTCCACGAAATCGATCAAGGGCCTGCTCACCGGGTACTTCCTCGTGCTGTACCTTTTCACCGCGGCCGGTCTGGTTCTGGACGGAGAATACCTTCGCTTCGCCGGCTGGCCCATCGTGCTGACCGCCATCTGTACCATCGCGGTGTTGTACCCGCTATCCAAGATCCTGGCCCGAGCCGCCGAGCCCTGGTTCAGGAAGCTGGCAGCCTGGTTCCTGCTGCTGGTCGCCGTGGCGGCCCTGCTCAAGGACTTCCATTGACGGCAGCAGGTGCGCCTCGCGGAGGCGGGCCCGTCATCGGCTACGGTCCTCGCGAATGAGGCTGGCTGCCGAAGGCGAGAGCTTTCGTTCGCCATCCTTCCGCCGCCGTTCGCGGAGCTTGGCGAGCACCTGCCGGCGAGTCTCGCGCGCTAACTCGGGCCGCGGCGGCTCGCTCGCCGTTGGCACGGGCTGGCGGCGGTCTCTGCCGCCGAGCCGCACGTGCAGGTCGGTGTCCAGGGCCTGGGAAAGACGCACCATCGTGGCCAGGGTGAAGTTCACCTTTCCCCGCAGGATCTTGGTCACATAGGCCGGCGTGACGCCAAGCCTCTCGGCGAGAGCCGTGCGAGTCAGCCCCTGGCGCGCCATCTCCCGCACCACGCTTTCGGTGAATTCCAGGATCGCCCCCGCGATCCAATAGTCCTGGTGTTGCTGCGCTTCCCGGTACAGCTCGGAGAACGATCTCGATTTCATGGTGCTCAGTCCTCCACCTGCAAAGTCCCGTCCTTCTTGGCAGCCCGGTAAGCCGCGAAAGATGCCCTGGCCCGGTCGATCTCTGCGATCGGCGTCTTCCGCGTGCGCTTCACGAAGCCGTTGCTGCAGACGACAAGCCGGCCCTCGTCGTAAAACCACAGCACGCGCAGCCGGCCAGTGATGAACTCCCATATCTCGCCGGCGAGCTTGTGCGATGTCTCGACGTTGCGGGGCGGGCCCTGCTCTGCCACGAAGGCGAGCAGGCGAAGCATCGCCCGGCCATCCGCCGCGAGCCGCGCCTCGAGGCCGGCGAGAAAGTCGAGCAGCAGGCAATTGCCGCGAGCGTCACAGACCGCCAGCACCTCCCACCGCGTCCGCTGGACTCGCCGGAGTCTCATTTTAACCTAAGAGTTAAGGAAGTCCACCTGCGAGAGACCGGCAGGAGTCTAGCGCCAGGCTTCCGCCCTCACGCCCGCACGGCGGCGATCAGCACGTTGGCGTAGGGGGTGCCCATACCCATGGGGCCTACCTTGGCGAGGAGGCCCCGGGCGGCCAGGAGGCTGATCCATTCGGCCTGGGAACGGTAATGGAAGCCCTCGCGCCACTGGCGCCAGTCGCGGCGGCAGAGGGCCATCAGGCGCTCGGAGAGGCGGATGGCGTGGAAGCGCCAGCCGGCGGCGGCGTCGGCCTCGCGCACCAGCAGGAGGCCGCCGGGCGCCAGGGAGCCGGCGACCCTGGACAGGAGGCGCTGCTGGTCGGCCGGCTGCAGGTAGTGGAGGACGTCGATCATCAGGATGGCGTCGGCCTGCGGCAGCGGGGCGGTGAGGAGGTCGGCGGTCTGGATCGCGGCACGCCCATCCAGGCCGGCCCTGGCCACCTGCGCGGCGCGGTCGGCGACGTCGATGCCCGAGAGCTGCAACTCCGGCGGCGGCTGCCAGTCCTGGGGATAGACGGCGCGTTCGTTCTGGTCGCCGGCGGCGGCAAGCAGGGCAAGCGCGATGCCCCTGCCGCAGCCCAGGTCGAGCAGGCGGCCCTGGCCCGGCAGCGCGCCGTCGCGCAGCAGCGCGAAGTAGACCGGATCGTGACGGAGCTTGCCACGCACGATCTCGCACTGGACCAGGCCGGCGTCGAGATAGCGGTGGGCGGTCGCCTCGATCAGCGCCTCGACCTCGGCTGGGCGCTGGCCGCGGCGCAGGAGCAGGTAGGTCACCAGCGCGCAGACCGCCGCCAGCACGATGCCGAGCACCACGCTGCCCACCAGCAGATCGCCCCAGGACTTCCAGTGCCAGAAGCTGAGGTGCGCGGCGTCCCAATGCCAGCGCTCGGGGACCTGCGACGGGCGGATGGACAGCAGCGGCTTGCCCCGCACCAGCTTTCCCGTCTGGACCTCGAAGAACAGGAGGAAGGGCATCAGCACCGGCGTGCTGATGTGGGCCGCCAGGTAGGTCTTGACGCGGTTGAGGCCGAGCCAGCGCGCGCAGAGGATGCACAAAGGCAGGTGCAGACCATACAGCGGCGTGCAGCCGATGAACATGCCGAGCGCGACGGCGGCGGCCTGCTGCCCGGGGGTGCCGCCCTCGATGCGCAACCCATACAGCAGCTCGCGCAGCCGGTGCTTGAGCTTCGTGTCGCGCCGCGGCGCGGTCTGCACGGCCACGCTCAGCGGGTCTCCTCTCCGCTGCCGCCGCCGGCCGCGGGCGGCAAGGGCACCGCGCGCAGGCCACGCTCCGCCAGGGCGTCGAGCAGCCGTGGCAGCACCTCGAGCAC
>DATKFK010000513.1:0-8136 GCA_035544375.1 Thermoanaerobaculia bacterium | reverse complement strand
GCCGTCTGCGGCATGTTGCCGTTGACGATGATGTCGCGCAGGTTCACCGACTGCACGTCGTACCCGGTCAGGTAGATGTTGAAGTCGAGCACCGGCACCGACAGGTCGGACCACATCACCACGTGGACCAGGATGGCCGTGGCCGAGGCGTTGTTGACCGAGAACAGCGTGGTCAACCCGTTGGGGTTGTTGAGATCAACCTCGAAGTAGGGCAGCAGCAGAGTCGCCGACGGCACCGCGTCGACGGTGCAGATCACCGCCATCGCGGGTGCGGCGAACAGCAGCAACCCCGTCAGCACCAGACCGATTGCTACACGAGACATGTCTTGACCTCCCCTTTTCTTAGTTCACGCAATCCTATTGAGCCTTCTGCTCCGTGGAGCGGTTCGACTTCGGACACAACGCCGGATACAACGCCGGATTTGGCGACATAGGATACGACGAGAGCCGCCCGGCGGCAAGGGGTCCTTCTCGTCCAGCCTAGCCGGGCCCGTAACGCCCTGGCTGACAGGAACGGGAGGACGGTCGGGTGCCGGCCTGGAGCCGAACCCGTTGCGCTATCATCCCGGCTCTATGCGAGCCGCCATCCTGGCCGTCGGTTCCGAGCTGTTGGGGACCGAGCGCCTCGATACCAACTCGCTCCTGCTGACCCGGGCGCTGATGCGCCATGGCGTCGAGCTGCGCCGCAAGTCGGTGATCGGCGACGTCGAGGAGGAGATCGCCGCCGAGCTGCGCGACCTGCTGCCGCGCGTCGACCTGGTCCTGGTGACGGGCGGCCTTGGGCCCACCGCCGACGACGTGACGCGCGAGTCGGTGGCGGCGGCGCTGGGGCGCGGGGTGGCCGTCGATCCCGACGTTCTTGCCGGCATCGAGCGCCGCTTCCAGCGCCTTGGCTGGCAGATGCCCGCGGTGAACCGCCGGCAGGCGATGGTGATCGCCGGGGCCGAGGTGCTGGGCAACCCGCGCGGCAGCGCGCCCGGGATGCGTCTCGAGGCCGGGGGCGCGACGATCTTCCTCTTTCCCGGCGTGCCGAGCGAGCTTGCGGGCATGGTGGAGGAACATCTCGATCCCTGGCTCGGCCCGCGCTCCGGCGGCGCCAGCCGCGAGACGGCGGTGCTCAAGGTGGCGGGCCTGCCGGAGTCGATGGTCGAGGAGCGCATCGCGCCCGCTTACGAGGAGTTCGGGCGCCAATCGATCACCATCCTGGCGAAGCCGGCGGACGTGCGGTTGCTGGCGACGGCGACGGGCCCGCCGGCCGAGCGGCAGGCCCGGTTGCAGGCGATGACCGCGCGGTTGGCGGCGCTGGTCGGCGACGCGGTCTATTCTTGGCGCGAGGAGGACACGCTCGAGGGCGTGGTCGGCGGCATGCTGCGGGCGGCCGGCGCCACTCTGACCGTGGCGGAGTCGTGCACCGGTGGGCTGCTGGGAGAGCGCCTGACGCGCGTGGCGGGAAGCAGCGACTACTTCCTTGGCGGTGCGATCACCTACGAGGACCGGTTGAAGACCGCGATGTTGGGCGTGCCCGAGGCCCTGCTCGCGGCGCACGGCGCGGTCTCCGAGGAGGTGGCCAGGGCGATGGCCGCAGGCGTGCGCGCCCGCCTCGGCAGCGACTATGGCGTCGCCGTCACCGGTATCGCCGGGCCGGGCGGCGGCAGCGAGGCCAAGCCGGTCGGGACGGTCCACCTGGCGATCGCCGGACCGCCGGCCCCCGGCCGGCCCGAGATCGAGCACCGCCCGCTGCGCCTGCCGGGCGACCGCGACCGGGTCCGCTGGCAGGCCAGCCAGCTCGCGCTCGACATGCTGCGCCGCCGCCTGCTCGCGGCCGGCGCCGGCCGCGCCGAGGCTGCCCCGGCCGGCGCCCTGCCGCGGCTCGCGCCATGAGGCTGTTCGTCGCGCTCGACATCCCCGAACCGGTGCGGCGGGAGGTGCGGCGGCGCATGGCGGGGCTGCGCGAGCGGCTGCCGCGGGCGCGCTGGGTGAACCCGGACGTGCTGCACCTCACCTTGCTCTTCCTGGGCGAGGTGCCTGCCGACGGTGTGGGCGCGCTTGCCGACCGGCTGCGGGACGCCGTCGCGCCGTTTCCGGCAATGGGGTTGCGGCTTGCCGGCGCCGGCACCTTCCCGGCGGGTCGCCCGGCGCGGGTCGCCTGGCTCGGCGTCGCGGCGCCGCCTGACATCGTGCCGCTGCAAGCGGCGGTGGCGGCGGCGGCGCGCGAGGCCCTCGGCTTGCCCGGGGCGTCCGCAACGTCCGGCGAGCGCCCCTACCGGCCGCATGTCACCCTGGCGCGCTGTCCCTCGCCCTGGCCGCGGGGCGCGGCGGAGAAGTTTGCCGCCGCCTTCCCCGGCGAGACCGGGCCGCCTTTCGTCGCCGCGCGCGGCGTCCTGGTCGAGAGCAAGCTGTCGCCGCAGGGCCCCCGCTACCGCGAGCTGGCGGCGCTGCCGCTCGCCGGCGCGGCCGATCCGGCCGGCGCGGCCGGCGCGGCCGGCATCGTGGACCCCGCGGACACGGTCCCGGCCGCCGGGGTCGCCGTGGACCGTGATTCCGGGACCGGACGATGAGCGGCTGGGCCGGCCTGGCGATCGCCGCCTTGGCCTACGCGCTGGGCTCGGTGCCGTTCAGCTACCTGATCGTCAAGCTCACCAAGGGGCGCGACGTGCGGACGGTCGGCAGCGGCAACGCCGGCGCCACCAACGTCATGCGCGCCGCCGGCAAGGCCGCCGGCGCCGCCGCGCTGCTGCTCGATTGCGGCAAGGGGGTCGCCGCCGTGGCGGCCGCCCGCGGACTGGGAGCGCCCGGGTGGGTGGTCGGGGCGGCAGCGGTTGCCGTCGTGACCGGCCACGTCTTCCCGGTCTTCCTGGGCTTCCGCGGCGGCAAAGGGGTTGCCACCGCGGCCGGGGCGCTGGGCGCCCTCGAGCCGGGCGTCATGGCAGCCTGCATATTGCTGTTCGTGCTGGTGGTTGCCTGGAAGCGCACCATCTCGCTGGGCTCGATCGCCGCCGCCTCGGCCTTCCCCCTGCTGCTGCTGGCCGGCGCATGGTTGGAATGGCTGCCGCCGCCCGGCGCCGGGCCGGTCACGGCCGCCTTCCTGATC
Organism: Thermoanaerobaculia bacterium; assembly: GCA_035544375.1. Classification (GTDB taxonomy): domain Bacteria; phylum Acidobacteriota; class Thermoanaerobaculia; order Multivoradales; family UBA5704; genus JASLEW01. Next base: position 5,045 of record DATKFK010000513.1, on the reverse strand, counting down.
GTGGCACTGGTCGTGTTCCGGCACGCCGCCAACCTCGATCGGCTGCGCCGGGGCGTCGAGCCGCGCATCGGCGAGCGGCGAGCCTCGCCGCCGCCGCTTCAGGCACCCCCCTTGCCGGAGCCGCCGCCTGCGGCCGAGGCCGAGGAGAGCCGCCGATGAAGCGCATCGGCGTCCTGGGGGCGGGCTCCTGGGGCACGGCGCTCGCCGTCCATCTCGCCGGCGCGGGCGGACATGCGGTTGCCTTGTGGGCGCGCCATCCCGAGCTGGCGCGCCGCCTGGCCGCGGCGCGCGAGAACCGCGACTACCTGGCCGGGGTCGCCATCCCGCCCGGGGTCGAGCCCACCGCGGACATGGCGGATCTGGCGGGCAGCGACGTCGTGCTGCTGGTCGTTCCCTCGCATGGCTTCCGCGCGGTGCTGCGGCAGTTCCTGGCGACCCCTGCCGTCGCCGCCTCCGGCCGTCCGCTGGTCCTGGTGTCCGCCACCAAGGGGATCGAGACCGACACCCTGGCGCGCATGAGCCAGGTGGCCGCCGAGGAAACCGCCGCTGCCGGGCAGCCGCTGCGCTTCGCGGCCCTGGCCGGTCCCAGCTTCGCCCCCGAGCTGGCCCGCAACGTGCCCTCGGCGGTGGTGATCGCTTCCGCGGACGCCGCCCTGGCGACCGAGATCCGCCAGGCGCTCTCGACACCGACCATGCGCCTGTACTCCTCCGCCGACGTGGTGGGCGTGGAGCTGGGCGGCGCCACCAAGAACGTCATCGCCATCGCCGCGGGGGCGGTCAGCGGCCTCGGCCTGGGCCACAACACGCTCGCCGCGCTCATCACCCGCGGCCTGCACGAGATCACCCGCCTGGGGGTGGCGTGCGGCGGCCACCCCCGCACCTTCGCCGGGCTGGCGGGCCTGGGCGACCTGGTGCTGACCTGCACCGGCTCCCTGTCGCGCAACCGCCGAGCCGGCATGGAGCTGGCGGCCGGCAAGGGGCTGGCCGAGATCACCGGCGAGACCCACATGGTGGCCGAGGGAATCCGCAACTCGGTGGCGATCGCCCGCCTGGCCGCCCGGCACGGGGTGGAGATGCCGATCACCGAGCAGATGGTGGCGGTGATGTACCAGGGCAAGGAGCCGCGCCGTGCCGTGGACGAGCTGATGACCCGCGGCCTCAAGGCGGAAGCCGAGCCTTAGCCGCCGTCAGCCCGTCGTCGCCGGGCCGCCGCCCATCGACGTTAGGCTGGCGAGATGTGGTATGGCTCCGCGCCGGGGGCCACCATATGTTGCGGTCTCGAGACGCGACGCTTACAATGCCGGACATCGCTTCTCGCCGCCGCGGCGCCGGCTTCCGCGCCGCCGCGTTTCGCCGGCGAGACCCAATCGAGAGGTAACCGCGACATGGCCTCAGCCGACTCCTCCGCGGCGGCGCCCGACGCCGTCGCTCCGGCCGCCGCCGCCCCGGCAGGCAGCGGTCACCAGACCGTGCTGATCCTCGACTTCGGCGGGCAGTACACGCAGCTCATCGCCCGCCGCGTGCGCGAGAACCGGGTCTACTGCGAGATCCATCCCTTCGACCTGCCGGTCTCCGAGGTCCGCCGCCGGCGGCCGATCGGGCTGATCCTGTCGGGTGGGCCGCAGTGCGTCCTCGACCCCGGCGCCCCGAGCGCTCCGCGGGAGCTCTTCGAGCTGGGCATCCCGGTGCTCGGGATCTGCTACGGCATGCAGGTGATCGCCCACGTGCTGGGCGGCGTGGTCGAACCGGCGGACCGGCGGCGCGAGTACGGCCGGGCAGAGGTGACGCTCCTCTCGCCGGCCGAGCCGGGATGCCTGTTCTCGGGGCTTGGGAGCACGGAAACGGTGTGGATGAACCATGGCGACCGGGTGCGCCGGCTGCCTCCCGGCTTCCGTGCCACGGCGAGCAGCGAGAGCGTTCCCATCGTCGCTTTCGAGGACCGCGATCGCGGCATCTTTGCCGTCCAGTTCCATCCCGAGGTCTCCCACACCGTCTCCGGCGGGGAGATGCTGAGGAGCTTCCTGTTCGAGGGCTGCGGCGCGCGCGGCGACTGGCGCATCGCATCGTTCCTCGAGGAGATGGTGGCGCAGGTGCGCGAGCAGGTGGGGCAGGGGCGGGTGATCTGCGCTCTCTCGGGCGGGGTCGACTCGTCGGTGATGGCGGTGCTGCTCGATCGCGCCGTCGGCGAGCGGGCCACGGCGATCTTCGTGGACAACGGGGTGCTGCGGCAGGACGAAGGCGCGCAGGTGGTGCGGGCGCTCGAGCAGGGCCTGGGGGTGGCGGTGCGTGCGGTGGATGCCCGCGAGCGCTTCCTTTCGGCCCTTTCGGGGCTCACGGACCCGGAGCAGAAGCGCAAGGCGATCGGCCGCGTCTTCATCGAGGTGTTTCGCGCCGAGGCCGTCAAGCTGAGCGACGCGCACTTCCTGGCCCAGGGCACGCTCTACCCGGACGTGATCGAATCGGTCTCGGTCAAGGGCCCTTCGGCGCTGATCAAGACCCATCACAACGTCGGCGGCCTGCCGGCCGAGCTCGGCTTCACCCTGGTCGAGCCGCTGCGTTTCCTGTTCAAGGACGAGGTGCGCCAGCTCGGGCGCGAGCTGGGCCTGCCCGAGGAGCTGATCGCCCGCCACCCCTTCCCGGGGCCCGGCCTGGCGGTGCGCATCCTCGGCGAGGTGACCGCCGGGCGCGTCGAGCTGTTGCAGCAGGCCGACGCCATCTTCCTGCACGAGCTGCGCGAGAGCGGCTGGTACGGCAGGGTCAGCCAGGCGTTCGCCGTGCTGCTGCCGGTCAAGAGCGTCGGCGTGATGGGCGACTTCCGCACCTACGAGAACGTCGTCGCGCTCCGCTCCGTCGATACGCAGGACTTCATGACCGCCGACTGGAGCCCGCTTCCCTACGAGCTGCTGGGCCGCGTCGCCAACCGCATCGTCAACGAGGTCAAGGGCGTCAACCGCGTCGTCTACGACGTCACCAGCAAGCCTCCCGCCACCATCGAGTGGGAGTAGGCGGCCGGTAGGCGCGCCCGCCGTTCGCCGTTCGCTGCTCGCCGCCCGGCGGGGATGCTCAGCCGGCCTGGCGCGGTGCGGTGGCGGGAGCCGGAGCGGCGGGCTCGCCGTCCGCCGGCGGCGACGAGGCCCCGGCGCCCTCGAGCGACGTGGGCGCCGGCTGGGCTCCGGGCCCCCCGGCTGCCGCCGGTGTCGCAGGCTCCGCCGTGGCGGCCGGCACGGGCGGCGGGGTCGGCGCGGCCGCCGGCTCCTTGCCGGCGGGCCGCAGGGACAGCCGCGCCAACTTCTCTGGCTTCTTGCGCAGCTCGACCGCGAGCTTCGCGGCGATCGCGGTCTGCAACCGCGCCCGCTCGCCGGCGCCCAGCCGGGCGGCGTCGATCCAGCCGCCGGCGGTGCGGCCGTGGCCGCCCCCCTTGCCACGGCGGCCGATGAGGCGGCGCATCAGCGCTCCGGCGTCGGCGCGCGGGTTGGTGGTGCGGATCGACAGGTAGAGGCGGTCGCCGTAGTAGCCGGTGCACAGTGCCCAGGTCTTGCCTGCCATCCGCAGCAGCAGGTCGGCGAGCTCCGGCACGATGTCGGGCTGCCCGACCTCGCCGAGATGGGAAAGGATCAGCGAGTCCACCGATTCGAGCCGCTCGAGCGCCTCGTGCAGGTCGCCGAAATAGCTCAGGGGCAGGCGCGGATTCTGGATGCGCGCCAGCAGGACATGGTTGGCGAGAGGAAAGAAGAGGTCGTAGATCGCCTTGTCGGGGCCGGTGAATTCGCGCGAGAAGTCCTGGGTCTCCGAGCGGATGGCATAGATCAGCGCCGTCGCCATCGCATGCGTGGGCCGGATGCCCGCGGCCAGCAGGTACTCGCCGAGCACCGTGGCGGTGGCGCCGTAGGTGGGGCGGATGTCCAGGAAAGGCGCCGCGAGGGTGGTCTTGCGCACCGGATGGTGATCGATCACCAGGTCCGGCTGGACGTCGGCCGGCAGCTGGTTGTTGCCGGTGCGCGGCTGGGTGTCGACCAGGGCGAAACGTTGGTAGCGCTCGAGCCGCAGGTGGCGAACGTGGCTGAGCTTGAGGTGCAGGCTGCGCACCATCTCGCGGTTCTCGGCGCGCCCGACGATGCCGCCGTAGGCGGCGGTGGCTCGCTGTTTGAACGCGCGGCGCAGCAGGTGACAGAGCAGCGTGGCGGCGGCCAGCGCGTCGGGGTCGGGGTTGTCGTGTGTCAGCACCAGCCAGCGCCCGCCGCGTCCGCCGCCAGGCCCCTCGCCCGCGAACCGTTCCGCCAGCGCGGCGAAGCGCTCGCGGGTCGCTTCGGTGATCATCGGTGGATTCTATGCGCTTCGTCACTCCACCGTGGTGACGGTGGCGACCGACGGCCATGGGAAGGCCAAGGTCGTACGCCGGGAATCGTAGGCGCCAGCTTCGGCCAGCCCGGAGATCCGCGGGTCCTGCGGCAACCAGAGGAGCACATCGAGGGGTTTCGGTGGCAGCCCTTGCAAGGTCGTCAAGCCATTGCGATCAGCCGCCGGGGAATGGAAAGCCCACTGCAGGGTGTCGCCGCTGAATCGAGCGCCGTCGATCCAGAGCGCCAGCCGAGCCCAGGCGGCCGGATCGCCGGTTTCCTTGCGAGCCGCGATCGTCAGCGGCGGTCCGGGGGGACCCAGAGCGATCGACTCGGCGTGTCCGTCCCAGGTCACATACCCGCTGGCGGCACCGGGTGCACGGACCAGGAGCGGCGTCCCCGCTGCACTGTCCGGGAGCGATACGCTACCGGTCTCGTCGGCGCCCAGGACCGCCGGCGACCCGGTCGAATCGGACTGCACCCACACCTCCGCGCCGAGGGCCGGCTGGCCCGAGGACAAGACCAATGCCACCGGCGTGCCTTCGAGTGGCTTCAAACTGAGCGTGATCTCGCGCGAAAAGTCTCCTTCGGGTACTTTGTCCTTGAAATCGGCCTTCCCGAAGTGCGGAGCGCTCGCATCGACGACCACCTCGCCTGCCCGCAGCGGCATGGCATGGGCGACGCCATCGTCGTCGGTCTTTAGCTTCA
>DATKFK010000512.1:0-6347 GCA_035544375.1 Thermoanaerobaculia bacterium | reverse complement strand
CGAGTCGTTGCCAGTCGAGGCGCCAGATCGGCTCCCCCATTCCACGCGCGGCGATGTATAGGCCATCGCGTCCGGCCGCGACACTGAGATAACGCGGCCCCGGCGTGATCCCATCGAGCAGCAGACGATCGAGCACCTCGGCCTGGGCATCCCAGCGGTCGAGCGCAACGCCTTCCGGCGTCTCGATGACTTGGTAGACACGATTGTCCTGGGCGGTGAGCCCACGAACCACGCGCACCGCACCCGCGCTGAGGCGATGGGCTCTGTTGAGCGTTCGACCGGCAGCCTGCGCGACCTTCTCGAGAGCCTTCCAGTCCTCTTCAGACCTCTCCTTCCACTGAACACGCCCACCGTTCAAGGCGACGGACTCCTCGACGGTGCCCTGCTTGGAATAGCGCTTGAGGAGGTACGCATTCTGCAGTGTTGCCCAAAACGCTCCGTTGCGGCCCGCGGCCAGTTTGACGTCGCGTTCCCCTTTGATCTGCTCGAATGAAGGCATCACCGGGGATTTCGGCTCCCCGCTCAGCACCAGGGCTTCCTGCGCGGTCAGAGTCTGCCAGGCCTGGCCGTCGAGCCGGAGGAGAAACGGAGGCTTGTCCCACGCAACCTTGGACGCCGCGTCCGTGCCTCCTCCCCATGAGGGCAGCACTGCGAGGACCGGTCCATCCGTGGTGTACGTCAACGATGAAACCCACCAATGGGGCGTCGGAAGAGGGTGTAGCTCGTTGTCGCTTAGAACACTGAGATCGTCAACACCGCTGGCAAGTAGCCATACGCTGCCGTCCGGGCTGAGAGCCGCCTCTCTCACCCCGGCGTCACTCCCTTCCTTACCCTGCGGCTTGCGCCAGGACACGATCTTTCCCGACGGGAGAATTTGGTCTACGGCGAGAGTGTCACCGTGCAGGAAAAGGACCCGTCCCTTGGCGTCTGCCGCAAGGAACTGAGACACATCATGATTGTCTCGCGTGGGATCGCCCGCCACGCGCTCGGGCGACACGCGAGCGACCGTATGATTGACGACCGGCGAGTTTTGAGACGCCCGTCCGCAGATCGCTAGCGCTACGAACAGGATTGACGCTACCGCGCCTTTGGTGAGCTTCCACTCTTGCATACCATACTCCTAGAAAGTCGAGTCATAGCAGTAAGTATCACTACACGTGATGTCCACGATGTTGCCCTCGGAGTCATAGCAAATCAGGCAGGTCTGGATGCAGCAGACCGTTCTGTAACAGCCCTTGAAGTCCCTAACTGAACAGCCTCCTGCCACCGCCTGGACGGGAGACGCCCAAAGCCCCATGACCATGGCAAGCAGCGCAGCTGCGGAGAGAAGCCGGCAGCCTCTCTTCAGGCTCCTGATTCGGGAACGCTTCGAGCCCAGACTCTTCATCGGATCCTCCTTGGTCAGCGAATACCCTCTACCTGTACTAGTTGCCGCAGGAGGTGTTTCTGTGACAGTAGGCTCGTATTTAGCTATGCGAGGAAGTGTTGACGACGGCCAGCCCGAGGCACGTCGCCTGGGCCTATCTCGCCTTTGATCGGCGCTGAGCCGCAATCAGCGTTCGCGCGGAGGCAAGCCATCGCCACCCCTGACGGGCGGCCAAGATGAGCCGGCCGGTCCGAAGAGCGATGCTCCCCAGGTGCTCCCCAGGCGGATTTTCTCGGGTCGAACAGCAACCGAGTAAGACTAAATGTGTCTTTTTTGTCAATGATTTGCGTGGTGCCCAGGACCGGAATCGAACCAGTGACCCCGTGATTTTCAATCTTGCCGCAGAGCTGCCAGCCGGCGAATGCTGGCGATGCCGCAGGCGGGGCCCAGGGCCAGGATTGGGAAGGCCCAGCGCCAGCCGATCTGGTTCGCCAGGGGCGGCACCAGCTGGATCGAGACGGTGGTGAGCAGAAAGCCCAGGGCAGTCTGGACCGTCAGGGCCGTGCCTACGGCGTGCGGGGGCACGGACTCGGTCACCAGGGCGCTGAACTGGGCGCTGTCGGCTATGACGAAGAAACCCCAGACCCAGGCTAACAGGGCCACCAGGCCCAGGCTGGCCCCAAATAGGCAGCCGATGGTCAGAGCGCAGGTCCCGCTCGCGGCCAGGGCGATCGTCACCAGGCGCTCTCGGCCCGTTCGGTCGGCTACCAGACCTCCCCACACGCAGCCGGCTCCGCCTACAGCTATGGTCCCGAAGGCGGCCAGGGAGACGGCGGCCGGGGAGTAGCCACCATGGGCCGCGGCACTCGCCGCCAGAAAGGCCGGAATCCAGGTCCAGAACGAATAAAGCTCGAACATGTGCCCGAGGTAGCCGCCGGTGGCGAGCCTGAATCGCCGGATGCGGACGACCTCGGCGGCCAGACCCCAGTGGAAAGGCCTGGGCGGGAAGGGGTAGGGGCCGTCACGATAGCCGGCGAGGACAAGCAGGGCGGCTGCCAAAGCTCCGAACGATGCGATGAGGACCACGCCGGTGACGCCGGCACCTCGCCAGGCGTGCACCAGGTAGGGAGTCGCCTTGCCCACGGTGAGGGCCCCGACCACGGTCCCAATCGCCAGCCCCCTGCGGGCGCGGAACCAGGTGGCAACCATCTTCATCGCGGGCGGATAGACGCCGGCCAGCAGGAAGCCGGTCGCGAAACGGCAGGCAAGCGCCACTCCATAGCCAGGCGCGACCAGGAGCGCGCCGTTTGCCAACGCACCGAGCGCCGCCGCAGCGGCAAACAGGCGCCGCGACGCGACGATATCGGCAAGATTGAGGAGCGCCGCGCAAGCAGTGCCGCCGACGAAGCCGAACTGGACGACAGTGGTGAGCCAGCCTGCCTGCGACGCGGTCAGCCCCCACCGCGCGGAGAGCTGCGGCGCAACGGCGCTGGCCGCAAACCAAAGCGACATCCCCAGCAACTCGGCGGTTGCCAGCAGGCCGAGCATGCGCCAGCGCGCGGGATGTGAGTCACGCGCATGTGCGGCGGCAGGCTGCGGCGGCGGCTCCGACTGCGGCGACGGCTGCGGCGGCGAACGCAGCGGATACGCCGGATCCGGCGGCGAGCCGGCGGCCGCCGGCGCAGGCGGCGCGGATGAAGGGTCGGGCTTGAAGGCTTCGCGCACCGAAGCCGCACTCTATCGTAAGCGCCCCCGGATGCCCGCAGCAGACGGGCGCCGACCCGCACCTGTGCGCTGGCCACATCCGCATGGCCGGCACAGGGCGTCAGAGGCGAACCGAGGCTGCCTTGCGCTGTAACTGCAAGACCTTGGCGTCGGGGTCCACCACCAGGCGCTGGGGCTCGAAGGGGCAGACGATGCGGACCTCCCGCTCCTCTCCGGGGCCAAGCACCAGCGTGGCACGAACGTCCCGGTAGCCGGGGAGCTCGCGGGCGTCCTCTCCGAAACGCTGCCCGAGACTCGCCGCCGCAACCTCGACCGGCATGCGCGCGGTGCCAGTGTTGGCCACCCTCGCGACGACCTCCCACTGCTCCCGGCCACCGGCGCCGCCGCCACTGCCGCCGCCGGGCCCTGTATTGCCACCGCCGCCGGGCCCTGTATTGCCGCCACCGCCGGGCCCCGCACCGCCACCGCCGCCGGGCCCGCCACTGGCACCACCCCCGGCGCCGTCACCGCCGCCGCCGCCGCCGAACCCACCGCCCCCACCGCCCACCCCGGCGAACCGGTGCTTGCTCGCCTCCACGATGCGGTACTCCGGCATCACCACCTTGAAGAACCACTGGCCGACGATCGCGTCGAAACCGGCCGGATCGGGCGCGTAGGGACGCATCGCCGCCGCGAAGTGCTGCAACACCGGGTGCCCGGGCGCCGCGTGGTACTGGGCGATGAAGTGACGCACTCCCGCGAAAAAGGCCTCCCGACCCATTTGCTGCAAGAGCATCCAGAAGACCCAGCCGCCCTTGTCGTAGATCACCGTGCCGTCGGCCAGCCTGGCGCCGGAGGTCTCGGCCAGCGGCTTCTCGTCGCTCGGCTGGCGGGTCTCGCCGTAGAAGGCTTCGCTGCGAGTGGCGAAGTCGATCCGCGCCGCGGGCCCGCGGACCTGCTCCAACAGCAGCATGGTCGAGAAGTTGGCAGCCCCCTCGGCCAGAAGGATGCCGCCCGGCCCGTCGCCCGCCGCCAGGATGTGCCCCCACCACTGGTGGGCGGCCTCGTGCGCGGTGACCGCGAACGCCAGGTCCGAGGTGGGAGTGGTCTGTGTCAGGAACCCGACGGCTTCGGAAAAGAAGATGTTGGTGGCGTTGCCCTGGCCATACCCGGCGATGGCCGGGAACTCGTTGAGCCGCAGCTCGTGCCAGGGATACGGACCGAACCACTCGCCGTAGTAGCGCCGCGCTCCGTCCAGGGCCGCGAGGATGCTGCCGACGTTGTAGGGATGCCCGGGATAGTAGTAGACGGCGGTGCCCTGCCCGCGCCGCACGGTCCAGCGGCCCGCCGCCACATTGATCACCCGCAACGGGTAATCGCTCTCCCATAGCCACGTGCGGCGGGCGCCCTGGCGGGTCTCGCCGGTCAGCGCGCCGGTCGCGGTGACGGTGTACTCGGCAGGCGCCGTGATCCGCAAACGGCTGGTGAAGGCCGAGCGGTCCAGCTCCGCGTCCAGCTGGGCCTTCCAGAAGTCGGGAGGGTAGCGCCGCGGCTCGAAACGGTTGTCGTCGTCGATGCCGACGTCTTGCGTGAACCCGATCACCGGCACGAAATCGGGATTGCGGCCGTTGACGAGAACGGTGGAAGGCAGGATGAACTCGCTCGTCGCCGGCAGCCCGCCGCCGTTGCGGGAGATCCCGGGGAGCAAACGCGCCTGGTAGCTGAAGCCGAGCCGGTGCACGGCACCGGGTGCCAGCGGTTCCTGGAAAACGAACAGGCCGTTGCGCGCCTCCCGCCGCGCCGGTTCGCAAGGTTTGCCGTCGAGCGTCCAGGCGAGGTCCCGCCAGGCAATGCCGCCGGTGACCGGGAACCACGAGATCTGCGATTCCCTGCGGTTGACCAGGTCGTAGTAGCCCCGCACCCGGAACCAGCGCCGGGCCGGCTCGAGATCGAGGTCGAGATCGACGTGCGTGACGTAAGGCAAGGGCGCTTGGATCCAGGTCGCCAGGTTCTGGCGCCAGTACTCCTTGTGCCGCGTCACCACGGCGCCGCCCTGGAATCCCTGCTCGACCGCGAAAAAGAGCGCCAGGCCGAGGGCCACCGGCGGAACGGCCAGGGCCGCGAGCCGCAGCCCCGCACGCCGGCGCTGCCCCGGCCGGCGGCCGGAGCCCGCCAGCCGGTCCGCCTCCCGGCGGCGGAAATGGCGCCAGGCGACGTAGGCCAACAGGGGAACCGCGCTCAGGGCGCCCAGGCGGTTGAGCCAGAGCGCCTGGCGATCGAGCTCGAACGTCCCCATGTCACTCCAGCGAAGGGCGTCGATCAGCGGCCAGTTTCCCACCCAGTTCATGGCGCCGCGCAGAAAGGCGGTGAGGGTCCCGACGAGCGCCGCCAGCCCGACGCCATAGGTCAGGTAGCGGCTGTCGGTGAGCGCGAAGACCGCGGTCACGAAGGCCGCCCACAGCAGCAACGTCGGCAGGAACAGCAGGCCCCAGACCAGCACGAAGGGCCAGACCGTCACGTGCACCCTGCCCTGGGAGATCATGGTCAGGGCGGCGATGAGGAAGCCGCCGGCCAGGCAAACCACCACCAGCACGCCGTTCGCCACGGTCTTGCCGGCCAGCAGCGACGGCGTCCCGACCGGCGTCGAGTAGAGCACCGGCGCCAGCTGCGTGCCGCGCTCGCGCTGCAACGACTCGACGGTGTAGAACAGCAGCAGCAGGCATAGCCACGGGGTGAGCACCAGCATGCCGCGCACCGCCGCCGTCCCCGGGGTGAGCAATAGCGGCGCACCAAAGGGTCCAGGCGTCTCCCCGGCGTCGAAGTCGATCTTCAGGAACAGCAACACCGCGGGCAGGAAGATGTAGATCCCGGGCTGTGAGAAGAGCTCTGCCAGCTCGAACCGCGCCACCGCCAGCATGCCGCGAAAAAAGCCGGGCGGACGGCTGCGCATCGCCAGCGCGGACAGCTCGCCCGCACTGGCGGCGTTGGCGGCGTTGGCGGCGACGGTGGACGGCCTCCTTCCATCCAGACGCTCGGAGGCGCCGCCCGGCGGAGCGGTGGCCGCGACCGGCGCCGCGGCGAAGCTCCGGATCTCCTCCGGGCGCTGGTGCGGGTGCGGGTGGCGGTGCCGGCCGCCGACCCGCCGGCGCGCCATCTCGACCAGCAGCAGTCCGCAGAGGACCATGGCGATCCGGCTGACCACGAACGCCGCGTCGTAGGGGATGGAGCGAGTGTTGTAGAACTCGATGCCGCGGTCCACCCGCAGCCAGGTCTCCTT
>DATKFK010000511.1:0-7340 GCA_035544375.1 Thermoanaerobaculia bacterium | reverse complement strand
CCCAATGCCAGCTATTCGATCGACGCTTTCGGCGGCACGCGCCGGCGCGTCGAGCAGGAGACGGCGCTGGCGGAGAACCAGCGCTACCAGCTGGCGGCGGCGTACCTCACGTTGACCGGCAACTCCGTCACCGCGGCGATTGCCATCGCCTCGACGCGCCTGCAGATCGCCACCGTGGAGGACCTGATCAAGAACGATCAGAAGAACCTCGCTCTCGTCCAGCGTGAGTTCGACGCCGGCAAGGTGGCCAGGAGCGAGGTCTTGACGGCCGCGGCCCAGCTCGAGAGCGACCGCACGCAGCTGCCCGGCCTGCATCAGCAGCTGAGCGTTGCGCGTCACGCGCTGGCGGTGCTGGCGAGCAGGGCGCCGGCCGCCTGGTCGCCGCCGGAGTTCGACATCGCGGAATTCACCCTGCCGGACGACCTGCCGCTGAGCCTGCCGTCGGAGCTCGTCCGCCGACGCCCGGACATCCTGGCCGCCGAAGCGCAGCTGCACGCCGACAGCGCGGCGATCGGCGTGGCGACCGCGCAGCTCTATCCTTCGATCACGCTGTCCGCGTCCCTGGTCCAGGAGTCGGCGACGCTCGCCCGCCTGCTGGAGGCCGCGGGCAGGGCCTGGTCCGTGGGCGGCAGCCTCGACGCGCCGCTCTACCGCGGCGGCGCTCTCGGGGCGGCGCGGCGCGCCGCCGTCGACGCCTACGACGCCCAGCTCGCGACCTATCGGCAGACCGTCCTGCAGGCCTTCGGCCAGGTCGCGGACGCGCTGTGCGCGCTCGAGCACGATGCCGAGCTGGTGGCGGCGTCGCGCCGGGCGCTCGACATCGCCGGCGCCTCGCTGGCGCTGCAGCGCTCGAGCTACGCGGCGGGCAAGACCAGCGCGCTGCAGCTGATCGTCGCCGAGAACACCTATTCCGAGGCGCGCCTCGGCAACGTGCGCGCCGTGAGCCAGCGCCTGGCGGATACCGCCCAGCTCTTCATCGCCGTCGGCGGCGGCTGGTGGAACGACAGCGCGTCGGCGCCTCCTCCTCCGCCCTAGTGCACTGGCAGCGGGCCCAAGGTCATTGGACCGGGCTTCTTTACACTGCTATGATCGTATTGTCGATCATGGTCCTCCCGCCGCAGCGCCAGCTTCGAAAAACGACGGCGCGTATTGCCGGCCGCGGCCGCGCCCGGGCCGCCGGCGCGGTGCTGGCGCTGTTGCTTTCGGCGCTGCCGATCGCCGGCGCGGCTGCCGGACGCGGGCCGGCCGCCGCCCCAGCCGCCTCCACCACCGCTGTCACCGCCGCCACCACCGCCACCGAAAAGCCGGCCGCGGTCTCGCGGGCCGCGTCGCCGCCGCGGCTGGTGATCCATGCGCGGCTGGCGTCGATCATCCAGCCGGTGGCGGCGCAGTACCTGCGCCAGGTGCTCGCGCGGGCGGACGCGGCGGGGGCGTCGGCGGTGGTGGTGGAGCTGGACACCCCGGGCGGCCTTGGGACCTCGATGCACGAGATGACCGAGGACATCCTGGCGGCCCGCACGCCGGTCGTGGTCTACGTGGCGCCGAGCGGGGCGCAGGCGGCGTCGGCGGGGTTCTTCCTGCTGCTGGCGGCCGACGTGGCGGCGATGGCTCCCGGCACCCGGACCGGCGCCGCCCACCCGGTGGGGCCCAACGGCGAGGCGCTCGCCGGGCCCATGGCCCAAAAGGTCGAGCAGGACGCCGCCGCTGCCATCCGTTCGCTGGCGGTGCGCAACGGCCGCGACGCGGCGGTGGCGGAGCAGGCGGTCATGACCAGCCGCTCGTTCAGCGCCGAGGAGGCGATCGCGGCGCACCTCGCCGACCTGATGGCGCCGAGCCTGCCCGAGCTGCTGCGGGCGCTCGACGGCCGGCAGGTGCGCAAGACCGCCGCCGCCCCGGCCGGCATCGTCCTCCACACCGCCGGCGCGGCGGTGACGGAAGTGGAGATGACCGCGGCGCAGCGGCTGCTCTCGGCGCTGGCCCATCCCGAGCTCGCCTACATGCTGCTGATGCTGGGCGGGGTCGGCCTGTTCTTCGAGATCACCCATCCCGGCACCATCATGCCCGGGGTGTTCGGCGCCATCTTCCTGCTGCTGGCATTCTTCGGACTGTCGCTGCTCGCCGTCAACTATGCGGGCGCCGCGCTCATCCTGCTGGGGGTGGGGCTGTTCGTGGCCGAGCTCAAGGCGGGCGGCCACGGCGTGCTGGCGCTGTCGGGCGCCGTGTCGCTGGTCATCGGCTCGCTGCTGCTGTTCAGCAGCCCGGAGCCGGAGCTGCGGGTCAGCCTGGAATGGATCACCGTGGTGACGCTGTTGACGCTCACGGCGGTGTGCACGTTGTTGGTGGCGGCCTGGCGGATACGCCGCCGGCCGGTGTTGACCGGCGCCGAGGGCCTGGTGCACGAGCGCGGAGTCGCACGCTCCGAGCTCCACCCGGCGGGCAAGGTGTTCGTGCACGGCGAGATCTGGGATGCGGTGGCCGAGCAGCCGGTCGCGGTGGGCGAGCCGGTCGAGGTGACTGGGGTGCGCGACATGGTGCTCGCAGTTCGGAGAGCGTAGGCGGGCGTAGGCGCGCGCCCGCGAGCGTGGGAGGGCCTGAGCGATGGGAGGAGGGGACCTGCCGATGGCACCGTTTGGTTTGTTCGTGATCGTCCTGATCGCGGTGATCCTGCTGTCGCGCTGGATCAACATCTTGCAGGAATACGAGCGCGCGGTCACCTTCTTCCTCGGCCGCGTCTCGGCGCACGCGCGCGGGCCTGGGCTGGTGCTCATCTTCTGGCCCTTCGAGCGCATGGTGAGGGTGTCGACCCGCACCATCGCCTTCGAGGTGCAGCCGCAGGACGTGATCACCCGCGACAACGTTTCGGTGCGGGTCAACGCAGTCGTCTACTTCCGCGTCGTCGAACCGATCAAGGCCATCGTCTCGGTCGAGAACTACCCCTACGCGACCAATCAGCTGGCGCAGACCACGCTGCGCTCGGTGCTGGGCCAGGCAGATCTCGACGAGCTGCTGGCGGCGCGCGACAAGCTCAATGCCCGCCTGCAGGAGATCATCGACATGCACACCGAGCCCTGGGGCATCAAGGTGGCGATGGTCGAGGTCAAGCAGGTCGACCTGCCGCAGGAGATGCAGCGCGCCATGGCGCGCCAGGCCGAGGCGGAGCGCGAGAAGCGCGCCAAGATCATCCACGCCGCGGGCGAGCTCGAGGCCTCGGCGAAGCTGGGCGAGGCGGCGGAGGTGATCGCCCGCAACCCTGTCACCTTGCAGCTGAGGTACCTGCAGACCTTGACCGAGATCTCGGCGGAGAAGAACTCGACCATCCTCTTTCCGGTGCCGATCGAGATGTTCCGCACCTTCCTGGGTAAGGATTCCTGATGACGACGGATATCGACCGCAGCAGCATGGACGTGAGCGGCTCCCACGAGCCGAGCTACTACGAGATCGCGCTCACCAACCGCCAGGTGGTGGTGGCGTTCGTCATCCTGCTGACCTGCGTGGTGGCGGCTTTCTTCTCCGGCGTCTGGATCGGCCGCGAGAGCGCGGGGCGGGCGCAGGAGAGGGCGGCGCTGCTGGCCCGCGCCCACGGGGGCCATCGTGGCGACGGCCCAGGCTCCGGCGCCGCCGGGGACGACGCCGCGGATGGCTCCAACGGCATGAACGCCGCCGCCGGCGCCGACAAGGAGAAGCCCGAAGGGCAGGCGCTCCAGGAGTTCAAGTTCTTCGCCGATCCGCGCCATCATCCTGCCGCCCCTGCCGCCCCTGCTGCCCCTGCCGCCGATATCAAGGGCGCCCGCACCAACGGGCAGCCGGCCGGGACCGCGCCGGCGACGGCGGGCGATGCCGGCAGCGGCGAGGCATCGGCGACCCCGGCGACCGCCGGCTCTGTCGGCACCGCTGGTTCGGCTGGCTCCACTAGCTCAACCGGCTCCACTGGCTCAAATCGTTCAGCCGCCGCCGGTGCGGCGTCGCGATCGACCCTGGCCGAGGACCTGAGCCGCCGCGCCGGCCCGCCGGCAGGCTCAGCGGCTTCTCCCGCTCCAGCCTCCCCGGCCGCGCCCCGTGCGGCTGCCACCTCCGCGGCGGGCGCCGCCCGGCAGGGCGAGCGGTCGTCGCCGGCGAATGGCCCGAATGTGGCCAACGCCGCCCATGCCGCCAATACCACGGACGCCGCTCCGGCCGGCGAAGGCGAACCGCTGCCCGGCACGCCGGCGCCGGCCGCCCGTGCCAAGGGAAGCGCCGGTGCGAAGCCCGACGCGGCGGCGACCGGCGGCAAGAAGCAGGCAATCACCTGGTCTCCCGCCGCATCGCCGGCCGGTGCCGCCGCCGGTACGCCGGCCGCCGCGTCCGACGCCGGAGCGCCCGGCGAGCTGGTCATCCAGGTCTTCTCGACGGCGGACAAGGAGCAGGCCGACAAGGTGCGCGACGGCCTGGTCGACGCCGGTTTCACCGCCTTCCTGTCGCCGATCGCCAAGGGCGGCCAGACCATGTACCGCGTCCGGATCGGCCCCTTCCCGTCGCGCAGCGCCGCCGAGGCCGTGGCGGAGAAGGTCCGCAAGGAGCGGAAGCTCGACACCTGGATCACGCCCAAGTAGCTCGCGTGGACCCTTCGCGCTCGCTCCGCGCGCGGCTGCTCTGGCTCCTGCTCGCCGCCGGCGGCGGCGTGCTGTGGGGGCTCTGCTTCGGCCGCGTGCCGCTCGGCCTGGGCGCCTGGCTCGCCCTGGCGCCGCTGCCGCTGCTGCTCGGACACCGGCGGCCGGCGTCGCTCGCCTTCCTGCACGGCTTCGCCTCCTGGGAGACCGGCCTCTACTGGATCGTGCCGACGCTGCGGGAGTACGGCAGCTTGTCGCTGCCCCTGGCGGTGCTCCTGACCAGCATCCTGGCCGCCTTCCTCGCCCTGTTCCACGCCGCCTTCGGCTGGCTGGGCGGGCCGCTGTGGCGCCGCTTCAGCGCCGGTGACCGCTACGGCACGGCGCTCTGGGCGCTGCCGGCGCTCTGGGTGGCTCTCGAGTGGCTGCGCACCTACTTCCTCGGGGGATTCCCCTGGAACCTCGCCGCGTACGCCTGGATCGCGGTGCCCGGCGCGCTGCCGCTCTCGGCGTTCATCGGCGCTTACGGCGTCTCCTTCCTGGTGGTGCTGGTGGCGGCAGCGGTCGCGGCCACCGCTCTGCGCCTGGCCGGGCGCCGGGCCCGCCCCTGGCGGCCGCTCGCCGCCGGGCTGGCGGTGCCGCTGCTGCTGCTGCCGTTCGCCGGCCGCTGGAGCCTGCGCCGCGCGGTGGTCGAGAACGAGCGCTCCGCCGCTGCCGGCCTGCCTTTCCGGCTGCTGCAGCCGAACGTCGCCGACCAGGCGGGGTGGGACCCCCAGCGCGCGCTGCGCGACTACCGCAAGGTGGTCGACATGTCGTACGCCGCCTGCCGGCCAGGAGCCCTGGTGATCTGGCCCGAGAGCGCCGGCTGGCCGTTCGAGTACCGGCGCGACGAGCTGCTCGACCGCGACCTCGCGGCGATGACGGCGCAGGGCTGCGGCGTGCTCTTCAACTCCGATTCGCCGGTGGGGCCGGGCGACGAGCACGCCTACAACTCGGCCTGGCTGCTGGCGCCCGGCGCGCCGCCGGCGCGCTACGACAAGCGGCACCTCGTGCCGTTCGGCGAGTACGTGCCGTTCGAGCGGGTGCTCTTCTTTGCCAAGACGGTGGCGCGCAACATCGGCCAGTTCCGCCCCGCGGAGCGGCTGTCGCTGCTGCCCTGGCGCGGCGAGCTGCTGGGGCCGGCGATCTGCTACGAGGTGGTGTTCCCAGAGGAGACGGCCGCGCTGACACAAGCCGGGGCGACGATCCTGGTCACCATCACCAACGACGGCTGGTACGGCGATACCGCCGCCCCCTGGCAGCACCTGCGCGCCGCCCGCTTCCGCGCCGCCGAGAACCGGCGGCCGATGCTGCGCGCCGCCATCACCGGCGTCTCGGCGGTCATCGCGCCGGACGGCTCGGTGCGCGGCGAGCTGGGGGTCGGCGAGGAAGGCGTCATCCGCGCCATGGTGGCGGGGGAGCGCGAGATGACCCCCTATGCCCGCTGGCCCTGGCTGCCGCCCTTCGCCGCGACCGCTGCCGCCCTTGGCGCAATCCTTGCGCGTCGCGGGACGGCGCCTGGCCGCCGGCATATACTTCGCCGTCTGGGGCAAGAAGCTGCCAGCCCCGCTCGAGGAGTGGATACCTGATGCCCGCGAACTCGGTACAACCCCGCATCGACCATCTTTCGGAGCAGCTCGCTAGACTCCGGGGGTATCTTTGACGAAACCGGCATCGAGCGCCGGCTGGCCGAGATCGACTCGCAGATGGAAGCGCCCGGCTTCTGGGACAGCCGGACGCCGGCCGCCGACGGCCCCACCTCGCTGCTGCGCGAACGCCGCGGCCTCGAGCGCCGCCTGGCGACCATCGAGAAGCTGCGCGCCGACGCCGAGGAGCTTGCCGCCTGGCACGAGCTGCTGGCCGCGGACGAGGAGGCGGTGGGCGGCGATCCCGACCTCGAGCGCTTCCTGGCGCGGCTGGAAGCCGACCTCGATCGCCTCGACCTCGAGCTGAAGCTCTCCGGACCCGACGACGACAAGAACGCCATCGTCGCGATCCACCCCGGCGCCGGCGGCACCGAGTCGCAGGACTGGGCCGAGATGCTGTTGCGCATGTACCTGCGCTGGGGCGAGCGCGGCGGCTACCAGGTCGAGATGCTGGAGCGCCAGGACGGCGAGGAGGCGGGGATCAAGAGCGCGACGTTCGCCGTCCGCGGCCCCTACGCCTACGGCTACCTGAGCGGCGAGGCGGGTGTCCATCGCCTGGTGCGCATCAGCCCCTTCGATTTCCAGGCCCGCCGCCATACCTCGTTCGCCTCGGTCGACGTCTACCCGGAGGTGGACGACGAGGTGAAAATAGACATCGAGGACAAGGACCTGCGCATCGACACCTACCGGTCGTCCGGCGCCGGCGGCCAGCACGTCAACAAGACCGAGTCGGCGGTGCGGATCACCCACCTGCCCTCGGGCATCGTCGTCGCCTGCCAGAACGAGCGCAGCCAGATCAAGAACCGCGCCATGGCGATGAAGGTCCTGCGCTCGCGTCTCTACGACCGCGAGATGCAGAGGCGCCAGGCCGAGCAGGCCGAGCGCGAGGGCAAGAAGAAAGAGATCGGTTGGGGCAGCCAGATCCGCAGCTACGTGCTGCACCCCTACCGCATGGTCAAGGACCATCGCACCGGCGCCGAGGTGGGGGACGCCGACCGCGTCCTCGACGGCGGGCTGGAACCGTTCATCGAGGCCTGGCTCAAGGGCCAGATGGCCGTCCCCGCCGCCCCCG
>DATKFK010000510.1:0-7796 GCA_035544375.1 Thermoanaerobaculia bacterium | reverse complement strand
CGCGGCGAGATGGAGGCGGTCATCGAGGCCGTGCTCTTCGTGTCCTCGGAGCCGGTGCCGCGCACCCGGCTGCTCGAGCTCTTCGAGGAGGAGGAGCGCGAGCAGGCGGCGGAGGCGCTGGCCGCGGTGCTCGCGCGCTACGCCGCGGCAGACGGACGCGGGGTGATGGTGGAGGACGTGGCGGGCGGCGTGCGCCTGGTGACAAGGCCCGAGATGGGCGTCTGGCTGCGGCGGTTCTTCGACGTCGCCAGCGGCAGCAAGCTGTCGATGGCGGCGCTCGAAACGCTGGCGATCATCGCCTATCGCCAGCCGATCACCGGTCCCGAGATCCAGGAGCTGCGAAGCGTCAGCCCGGTGGGGGTGCTGAAGACGCTGCTCGAAAAGCGGCTGGTGCGCATCGCGGGCCGCAAGGAAGTGGTCGGCAAGCCGTTCCTGTACGCCACGACGCGCGAGTTCCTGGTCCACTTCGGCCTCAACAGCCTGCGCGACCTGCCGCCCCTCGAGGAGTTCGAGGAGACGTTCGGAGCGGCGCTGGGCGCGACCGAGAGAGCCGCCAGGGCCGGCGAAGCGGAGCCGGGCGCCGGCGCCGCGACGGAGCAGGGCGCCGGCGAGGAAGGCGCAGGCTGGGGCGGCCGCGGCTGGGCGCCGGAGGTGGGCGAGGGCGTGGACGCCAGCGGTGGGGAAGGAGATCACGAGGACGGCGAGGATGGCGAGGACCGCGAGGAGCGCTTCCTGCGCGAAGCGGCGGAGCTCGAGCAGCGGGAGGAGCGGGAGGAGCGGGAGGAGCCGGAGGCGGGCTTGGGAGCGGGTGCGGCGGGATGGGAGCCGGCGGGCGAGGACGAGCTGGCCGTGGCGAGCTGGGACGCGGCGGTCGAGGAGGACCTGGCGGACGGCGACGCCGAGACGCCGGGCGAAGCAGAGACGGCGGCGGCCGGCAGCAAGGCGGAGCGGTGAGCGAGGAGCGGTTGCAGAAGATCCTGGCGCGGGCCGGCGTCGCCTCGCGGCGCAAGGCCGAGGAGCTGATCCGCGAAGGCCGGGTGACGGTCAACGGGCAGCCGGCGGCGATCGGCGACAAGGCGGACCTCGCGCGCGACTCGGTGAGGCTCGACGAGCGGCGCATCCAGGCGCCCGCGACGCATCGCTACCTGCTGCTCAACAAGCCGCGCGGGGTCATGTCCACCGTCTCCGACCCGGCGGGGCGGACGACGGTGATCGACCTGGTGCCGCCGGCGATGCGCCGGGCGCTGGCGCCGGTGGGGCGGCTCGACTTCCAGACCGAGGGGTTGCTGCTGCTCACCGACGACGGCGAACTTGCCCAGCAGGTGGCGCATCCCAGCTTCGGCTGCTGGAAGACCTACGAGGTCAAGGTACGCGGCCGCCCTGAGGCCGAGCAGATCGAGCGGTTGCGCGCCGGCATCGTGCTGGAAGGCCGGCGCACGGCGCCCTGCCGCATCGCGGCCCTGCGCCGCTCGTCCAAGAGCCCGCCGGCGGCGGTGCGCCGCGCGCGTGCGGGCGGCGGCCCTGGCGGTCCGGGCGCCCCCGGCAGGCGCGGCAGGCAGCGGGCGGTTCCCGATAGCGACAATGCGTCGTGGTGGTCGGTGGAGCTTGGGGAAGGGCGCACCCGGCAGATCCGCGAGATGTTCCAGCGCATCGGCCATCCGGTGCAGAAGCTGCGCCGGGTCGCCATCGGGCCGGTCTCGGACCCGCACCTGCCGGTGGGATCGCTGCGCGAGCTGAGCGAGCGGGAGGTGGCGGCGCTGCGCAAGGCAAGGCCGCCCGCGCGGCACGCGGGTGCGGCGGGTGGAGCGCAGGCGAAGGCAGGGAAGCCGCAAGGGCTGGGCGGGAAGCGCGCCGACGCCGCCGACCGTCCGGCGAAGCGCCCGCGGGAACGTCCGCCGGAGGGTACGGCGAAGCGTCCGGCAAAGCGCTCGCGGGAACGTCCGCCGGAGCATCCGGCGACGCGCCCGCGGGAACGTCCTTCGGAACGTCCGCCGGAGCATCCGGCGACGCGCCCGCGGGAACGTCCGTTGGAGCGTTCGCCGCGGCGCCAGCCGGAGCGCCCGCCGGACCGTCCGCGAAAGCGTCCGCCGGAGCGTCCAAAGTCCGGTCCGCGGCCCGGGGGCGGCCCTGGCGGCCGCGGAGCTTTGCCGGGCGGCCAACAGCACCGCCGCGGCGGCGGGGCCTCCACCGCGCCGGCGCCGCGGCGAGCGGGCCGTCGCGACGGTTCTCCCGGGCCGCGCGCGGGCGGACGCGGCAGCGCCCCTTCCGGCCCGCGGCGCCGTCCGGACGGCCGCGGCAGGCCGGCGAGCCCGGGTGGCCGCCGGCGCACTTAGCACGCACCCGGCAAAACCAGGAGCAAGCGTGTGGTGCACGCATCCGCCCCGCGCCCCGCACGCCCCGCATTTGACACTTGTCAAAGCTAGATCACCAGTTTACAATTGAATGGTCAGAGCGGCACGAAAGGAGAGAGATCTGGTGAAGTGTTTTCACCTCTCCCTCGCGGTTTTGCTGGGATTGGCGGCGCCTGCCGCGCCGATGTTCGCCCAGGGCGCTGGGCGTCTCGATCCGCAGCCGCCGGCACCCGCGACGGGGCCGGTGCCGGTTTCCTTGCCGCCCCTGTCTCCGCCGTCGGGACGGGCGGCATTGACCGGGGTGCCGCTGCCCGATCCACCGGCCCGGCGTGGCAATGGACAGCTCTATCGCAGCTGGGCTTACCCGGCGTCGATGCCGTTCCTGATCTATCCCGTGGACATGACCCATCCTCTCTGGGTGGAGCAGGACGGGATGACGGCGCACGACCTGCACGGCGGCATTCCGGCGCCTGCCGTCGAGCACAGGGTGATCCTGCGCGACGGCATCGTGCTCCCGGCGCGGAGCGCGCCGCGGCTCGCCGGCGGCACGGTCCGTTTCACCGACCCTCATGGGGTGCTGGTTTCGCTGCGCGCCTCCGAGGTCGATCTGCCGGCAACCGCGGCGGCGAACGATCTCGATTGGCGTGGAGCCCTGTCGAAAGCCTCGGCGGCGCCGGTTGCGTCCACCGCAGCTGCGCCGCCTCGACCGTGACGATGAGGATTACGCCGATGAGAGAAGCGATCAAGGGTTGCCGGCGCACCTCCGCATCCTTGTTCTTCGCGGCGCTGCTGACGGCCGCGGCCGCCGCCGGTGCGCCGGCCGCGGCGCCGCCGGCGGGGCGGCCCGCGCCCGCGCCCGCTCCCGCGGGCGGTCCGCCGACGATGACGCAGGAGTGGGCGCCGCATTACCCGGGGACCTACTGGGTACCGGGCGTCGCAACCCCGGCGCCGGGCAGCAGCCGCAAATCCGGCGGTCCGCTGGTCCGCGAGGGTCCGGTGGCGCATGCCCCCGTACCGGGCCGCCTGGCGGTCGCCGATCAGCACCAGGTGATCTTGCGCGACGGCTCTGCTCTCCCGGCGCGGAGCGCGCCCCAACTCGCCCGCGGCACCGTACGGTTCACCGACCCCCGAGGCATCCTGGTGTCGGTGCGGGCCTCCGAAGTCGATCTCGCGGCCACCGCGGCGGCGAATCACCTGGCCTGGTCCACCACCTCCCCCCCGGTCCGTGCGCCCGCCCCAGCGCCCCAGCCAGCCTCGCGGCCGCACTGATCCGAAACGCTCGCACGGGCCGACAGAGCCCAAGCCCATGATGACTGCATGCCTGCACCTATCTGCTATCATGTAGGCATGGGCAAGCAACTCACGATTCGCGGGGTGTCGGAGGAGGTCGGGAACAGGCTGAAGAGCGTCAGCCAAGCGAAAGGCCAGAGCGTCAACTCCATCGTGCTCGAAATCCTCACCACCGCTCTTGGGGTGGACGAGCGGCGCCGCAGACTGGCGCGCTACGTGACCTGGGATCACCAAGACCTGGCGGAATTCAACGAGGCACTGGCGGCTCAACGGTCAACCGATGATCCCCTTTGGCGGTGAAGGCGCTGGACGGCTGGTCCTCGACACCTCCGCCTACTCGCATTTCAGGGCAGGAGACTCGCGGGTCCTCGACTTCATCGCCGTGGCCGAGAGCGTCGGCCTACCTACCATCGTCCTGGGAGAGCTGGAAGCTGCTTTCATGCTCGGACGGCGCGGACGGGAAAACCGCTCGATTCTCGGCGAGTTCCTGGCTGAGAGCTTCGTCTCGATCCTGCCCGTGACACCCGCGGTGGCACGCCGCTACGGGCGCCTCTTCGCGGACCTGCGCCACGCGGGTACGCCGATCTCGATCAATGACATCTGGATCGCCGCCACCGCCCTGGATTGCGGTGGGCATCTGCTGACGTTCGACGCCGACTTCGGACGCATCGCTGCTCTCGACTGCACCATCCTGGCGCCGCCATGACCAGCGCGTCGAATTCACGTCTCCCTCTCCTCCGCTAGCCACGCCTGGCGCGGCGCCCGCTCTTCGTCGTCTCTTTTCGGCTCGGGTTCGCTTGAACCTCGCTCGCGCCGCCCGGAACACACGGGTGTCGATGGTCGCGCGGATCGGTGTCCGAGGCCGTTGCCGGCGCGCTTCCGTGGACCTTCGCCGATCGCCTGCACGTCACCTGGGTGTCGCATGACCAACAACGACGAACGAGAAGGGAGCTCCCGTGCGAACGACTCTTTGGAAACTCGGCATGATCGCGGTCTTCGCCCTCGGCGCTGTCGGCAGCACGGCCTTGGCCGATGATTCTTCGACCGCGGCGACTCCGGAAAGGAACGGTCACGGCAGCACCACGATCCTTGCCTTCGACACCATGATCGGCAATCCCGGGCCGAACGACCCGGCGAACGTGATCCGCGGCTTCAACGGCGGCGGGGCGCCGTGGGCCATCCTCCGCTCGGTCCATGGCCTGCTCAGGTCGAATGGCCAGCTGATCGTCATCGTCAGGGGACTGGTGGTGGCGCCGCTCGGCGCGAACCCCGTGCCCCAATTCCGCGCGGCGCTGAGCTGCCAGGACCCGGCGGACCCCAACGGCGGACAGCTCTTCTTCACCGGCCTGTTTCCAGCGACCATGGGCGACAAGGCCGGGGACGCCAACATCATCGGCAGGGTGACGCTGCCCGCGACCTGCTTCGCGCCGTTGATCCTGATCGGCTCTCCGCCCTCGCCGAGCTCGCCGGACGGCGCCTGGTTCGCCGTGACCGGGTTCTAGCAACCCCCGGCCAGCAACCCACGGCGCGCCGGCGAGGCGCCGGCGCGCCGTGGCGAGGTCCGCTGTGCGCTGTGGTATAGTCGCCGCCCCTTTTTCGAGACGATTCCAGCGGGTTGGGCAGGGAGGACCGTCCTGATGAGCTTTGCCGCCCAGCATCCCCCGACGGTCAGCGGCCTGGGCTTCGCCGTTGGCCGCCGGAGTGGCGCGTGGCGCAGGCTGGTGGGACTGGCGGCCTGGCTGCCACTGCTGGCAGCCCTGGCGATGGGCGGGACGATGGCGCGCGCCGCCGCCGGGGCGCCGCTGGCTCCGGACGCCGCCGGCTCGGCCGAGGCAATGGACCCGGCGGTGGCGGCGGCGGCGGCCTGGACCGAACGGGCGCGGTCGGCGCCGCCGGTGCCGGCCCTGCCGCCTCCGGCAGGCCCCATGACGCCGGCGCGCAAGTACTTCACCGACGTCGAGCTGCTGGACCAGGATGGCCATACCCGCCGCCTGTACACCGACCTGTTACAGGGCAGGATCGTGGTCGCCGCCGCCTTCTTCACCTCTTGCACCGGCTCCTGCCCGGTGCTGGCCGAGAAGGTTCAGGCGCTGCAGCAGTGGCTCGGGGAGCGGCTGGGCAAGGAGGTCTACCTCCTGTCCTTCTCGGTCGATCCCCAGACCGACACGCCGGAGCGCCTGAAGCAGTACGCCGAGCGCCTGGGTGCCCGCCCCGGGTGGTTCTTCCTGACCGGCAAGAAGGCCAACCTGGACTGGGCCCTCTACAAGCTCGGGGCCTTCGCCGGCCAGAAGGAAGCGCACTCGAACCTGCTGATCCTCGGCAACGAGCCGGCAGGCCTGTGGAAGAAGGTCTTCGGCCTGGCGCCCGCCGAGGACCTCATCCACTCCCTGGACGCGGTGCTGCGCGACCGCGGCTGACCCCCCACTGCTGGTTGTAGACCTTGCCACGCCTGCCGGGCGGCCCAGGCCGCGGTCCGGCCCCGGCGGGCACCCGGGCTGATGCCGGCCAGCCCTTGTAACCCCCGTGTAACCGGGCTTTGCCTAGGCCCGCGGGCGCGAGGCCGGCGAGCAGCCCGTCCTTGGCCAGCCATAGCCAGCCATAGGCGGGATTCTTGCATCCTCCACTCCCGGAAATCCCGGTCGCAGGGCAGAAGAGTGCAACGGGCGACAGGTCGCAGCTTCCACCGCCGCCCTCCTCCCTGGGCCTTCGAGCAACGGGGGTGTGCTTAGAGGAACCGGCGCAGGCCCAAGGCCGGCGGCCGAGCCCAGGGTATCGGCTAAATTCTTCCCTGGCCGGCGGCGGCGGTTCCCATTTTTACCTGCCGGCACGCAGCTGGCGACCAACAAGGAGTGTCGCGACTGGCGACGATCGGAGCCGCGACCGCGAAAGGAATTCTGACGATGAGCGAATCGGTGACGACCCCTGCGGCGGGCCGCAATGGCCCGGTACTGCGCAAGCAAGTTCTGAACCGCATCTCCCGCGCCCCCCGCTCGGAACCCGCCACCGGCTTCGACCGCCGCCGTCTGCTGACCGCCCTCACCCAGTTCAAGCGCGGTGACTTCGAGGCCCGCCTGCCCGAGGATTGGACCGGCATCGACGGCAAGATCGCCGACACCTTCAACGAGGTGGTGCAGATCAACCAGCGCATGGCCAGCGAGCTCGAGCGGCTGAGCCGGGTGGTCGGCACCGAGGGCAAGATCTCCCAGCGCGCCTCGCTCGGCGACGTGCGCGGCGCGTGGTCGGCCTCGGTCGAATCGGTCAACAACCTGATCAGCGACCTGGTCCACCCCACCCGGGAAACGGCGCGCGTCATCGGCGCGGTGGCCAAGGGCGACCTGTCCCAGACGATGGCGCTCGAGACGGCGGAGGGGCGGCCGCTCGAGGGCCAGTTCCTGCGCACCGCCAAGACCGTCAATACGATGGTCGACCAGCTGGCCTCCTTCGCGTCGGAGGTGACGCGCGTCGCCCGCGAGGTGGGCACCGAGGGCAAGCTGGGCGGCCAGGCGAAGGTCAAGGGGGTGGCCGGCACCTGGAAGGACCTGACCGACTCGGTGAACCTGATGGCCGGCAACCTGACGGCCCAGGTGCGCAACATCGCCGCGGTGACGACCGCCGTGGCCAACGGCGACCTGACCAAGAAGATCACGGTGGACGTGCGCGGCGAGATCCTGGAGCTCAAGGACACGATCAACACCATGGTGGACCAGCTGCGGTCGTTCGCGTCGGAGGTGACGCGCGTCGCCCGCGAGGTGGGCACCGAGGGCAAGCTGGGCGGCCAGGCCACCGTGCAGGGCGTCGGCGGCACCTGGAAGGACCTGACCGACAACGTCAACTTCATGGCCAGCAACCTGACCGGCCAGGTGCGCAACATCGCCGCGGTGACGACGGCAGTGGCCAATGGCGACCTGACCAAGAAGATCACGGTGGACGTGCGCGGCGAGATCCTCGAGCTGAAGGACACGATCAACACCATGGTGGACCAGCTCTCGTCCTTCGCGTCGGAGGTGACGCGCGTCGCCCGCGAGGTGGGCACCGAGGGCAAGCTGGGCGGCCAGGCCGAGGTGCGGGGGGTCGCCGGCACCTGGAAGGACCTGACCGACTCGGTGAACCTGATGGCCGGCAACCTGACCGGCCAGGTGCGCAACATCGCCGCGG
>DATKFK010000509.1:0-5044 GCA_035544375.1 Thermoanaerobaculia bacterium | reverse complement strand
CGCAGCCCGCCGCCGGCGATGACGTAGAGCTGGACGACCAGGACCATCAGCGCCATGTCCATGCGCAGCAGGTAGGCGGCGGCACCCAGGAGGAGCAGCGCCCGGTGCCGGTCCTGGCCGCGGCAGACGATGTCGAGCGCCAAAAGCACCGAGGCCGTGGTCAGCAGCGCCTGCAGGCCGCTCTCGAGGCCCATGAGACTCCAGTAGCTCAACGGGTAGTAGAAGGCGGTCAGCAGCGCCGCCGGCAGCCAGTGGGGGGGCGCCGCGGCCGCCGCGAAGAAGCGCCGCGTCACCCGGCGCACCAGGACCACGTGCAGCACGAGGATGCCGAGCGACAGCAGCTGGACCGGCAGGCTGCGGAACCGCAGATCGAGCGGCAGGGCGTTGATGGGCACCATCAGGGCGACCCACAGCGGATGGGTGAAGCCCTCGACCGGCGGGCCGGCGCGCGCCCAGTTGAGCCCGTGTCCCTCGACCAGGCTGCGGGCATAGGTCATCGAGATCATCGCGTCCTCGAACAGGCAGAAGACGCGCCTGCCCGAGACGACGAAGGACGAGCGGGCGATGAAGCAGCCCGACCACGCCGCCATGGCGGCCAGCAGTGCCCAGAGCGCTCGCCGCGAGCTCCTCGCCGCTTCGAAGCCCGGCTCGGCCGTCATGGCGCCGCCGCGCGCAACCAGGTCTCGCCATCCGGCAGGCGGCGGTAGCCGGCGGCAGCGAGCCAGGGCGACGGATCGCCGGCGCCACGCCAGCCCAGGACCGCATCCGGACGATAGCGCGCCAGCACGTAGGCGTGGTCCCACTTGGCGCGCCCGGGCACGTAGTCCGCGAAGTCCTCCGGCCGCAGCGGGACCGCGGGCGCCAGCCTGGCGATCCGCCGCTCGTTGCCGCCCAGCATGTCGACCACGCGGTAGCCGGTGAAGTAGGCGGTCATGCCGGGCATGCCGGTCGCCACCAGCCGGCCAGGGCCCAGTCCCGCCTGCAGGCGTTGCAGGCTGGCGTAGGTCTCGGCGTGCGCGCGGACGCCCGCGGGGAGGTCGCCGCCGAGCAGCGCCATCAGGTTTCCCGCGCCGTCCGCGGCCAGCCACAGCCCGTCGGCGACGACCAGCGCCAGGACCGTGGCGAGCGCCACGACGAAACGGCGCGGCAGGTCGTCGTGCGGCCGCCGTTGCGCGAGCCAGCCGGCCGCCTCGTTGATGAGGCCGTTCCACAGCACGAAGAGCAGCGGCATGACGAAGACCAGGAAGCGGTTGGCCCGCGGCTGCACGTCGGCCTCGAGCGCGTCGCCGCCGGCGAGGACGCTCGACAGGCAGGCGGCCAGCAGAACCGCGACGGGCAGTGCCATGCGCGCGGCGACGCCGGAGGCCGGCTCATCGCGCGCACCGCGGGCGCCGAGGGCGCCGCGCGGCCGCCAGAAGGCGGCGAGGACGAAGCCGGCGGCGACGCCGGCCAGCAGCAAGAGATGATCCGAGATCCACGCCCACAAGGTCGTGCTGCCGCGCAGCAGCCGCACCGCCGGCGGTATCCGGTAGAACCGCAGGTACCAGGCGTTCGGCAGCAGGTCATGAAAGCTCGCCCAGCGCCAGGCGCCGTGGGCGGCGAGCGCGGCCCCGCACAGCGCCGCCCCCAGGAGCCAGCTGGCGCGACGGCGCGGCTCGCGCACCCCTCCCTTGGCGAGGACGTAGATCTGCACCACGGCCACGATCGGCAGCATGTCCAGCCGCAGCAGGCAGGCCGCGGCGCACAGCAGCCACAGCTCGCGGTGGCGGTCCTCGCCGCCGCGGACGACGGCGAGCGCCAGCAGCACCATGGCGGTGGTCAGCAGCGCCTGCAGGCCGCTTTCGAGACCCATGAGGGCGGCGTAGCTCAGGGGGTAGTAGAACGCCGTCAGCACCGCCGCCGGCAACCAGTGGCAGGCCCGGGGATTCGAGAAGTGGCGCAGGGTCAGCCGCCGCACCAGGACCAGGTTCCACGACAGTGCGGCCAGGGACAGCAGCTGCACCGGCAGGCTGCGCAGCCTGAGGGCCAGGGGCAGCAGGTTGACCGGGACCATCAGGGCCATCCACAGGGGCTGGGTGAACCCCTCGACCGGTTCGCCGGCGCCGGCCCACGCGATGCCGTGGCCCGCGGCCAGGTTGCGGGCGTAGGTCATGGCCACCATGGCGTCGTCGAGCAGGCAGAACACCCGCTTGCCCGACGCGACAAAGGAGCTCCTGAAGATCAACCACCCGCACCATGCCGCCGCGCAGGCAAGCAGCAGCCGGAGCCCCGCGGCGGGTGCTGTTGGCGGGCAGCCAGGCAGGCCCACGGCCTGGCCGTTCTGCCGCGCGGCGCGCTCCGCCAAAGGGTCGCGCTCGACGGCGCTGGCAACCATCCGATCCTCCTTGCACTGGCGGCACGAGGCGAGCGGCGGCGAGTCTACCAGCGCCGAGACGTTCCGGTGTCGTACGTGCGATCTGGCGCCGCCGCGGCGCCCGTAGAATGAGATGGCCGGGGAGCTCTCCTCCCCTGGCTGCCTGGGTCTGGGCTGCGGCCGCAGCGACCCGATGAGGATCGACGTCCATGCGACCACGACAGCTATCGAGTCTGGGGCTTCTCGTCTTGCTGCTCTGCTGCTCCCGCGGAGACCTGGGGGCCGCGAAGGCCGCCGCCGGCGCCCGGCCGCCGGCAAGATCCGCGGCGCCGGCGCAGGTCGCCATCGCCACCTTCGCCGGGGGCTGCTTCTGGTGCATGCAGCCCGCCTACGACCCTGTGCCCGGCGTGGTGTCCACCACCGTCGGTTACACCGGCGGACACCTGCCGAACCCCACCTACGAGCAGGTGGGATCGGGGGGGACCGGGCATCGCGAGGCGATCGAGGTGACCTACGATCCGGCCAGGGTCACCTACGACAGGCTGGTGACCATCTTCTGGCACAACATCGACCCGACCGACAACGCCGGGCAGTTCTGCGACCATGGCGAGCAGTACCGGTCGGCGATCTTCTACCATGATGCCGCGCAACGGAACGCGGCCGAGGCGTCGAAGAAGGCGATCCCGTCCTCAGGCCGTATCAAGGACCCGATCGTCACCGACATCATCCCGGCCTCGCAGTTCTACCCCGCCGAGGGGTACCACCAGAAGTATTACGTCAAGAGCGCCCTGCAGTACCGGTTCTACCGCTTCAACTGTGGGCGGGACCGGCGGCTTTCCCAGATCTGGGGAGAGACCGGCGACACCGGACATTGACCAGTCGGGCTGGCGGCGCCGGATCGGCACCGGCCGGCACCGGCCGGCGAATGGGGCATACGATATGCACCGCAGGTTCTCAGGCGGCAGGGCCTCCGGCCGACCGGCGTCTCGGGCCGGGGCGGGCCCTCGCCGGAAAGGAGCTCGCGATGCACCGCTCGTCCCACTCGTACCGGCGTCGCTCGAGGACGCCGCGGGCGCCGGGAGCGCAGGCGGCACTGCTGGTGCTGTCCCTCGCCGCCTGGGCTGCGGCTCCCGCCCGGGCGACGGTCGCGATCGCCGCCGAGCGGCCGCTGGACGGCGACATCCTCGCCTCCCCGGTGACGATCGCCGCCTCGGCCGCCACTGACGTCGCCAACGCCCGGGTCACCGCCTGGCAGGTCTATGTCGACGGCGTGCTGGCGTACGGCACCGCCGGCCCAACCTCGGCCGTCTCGACCAGCGTCTCCATGGACGACGGCAAGCACGAGGTGATCCTGCGCGCCTGGGACTCGACCGGCTATTACGACTCCACCTCGTTGACCATCACCATCGGCATCTGCTCGGGCTTTACCGTCGATCTGCAATCGCCCGTCGCCGGCACCGTCTCGTCTCCGGTGCCCGTTGCCGCCGTCGCCAGCAGCTGCCATCGCATCACCGGCTTCTCGATCTACGCCGACGGGCAGCGGGTCTACCAGCAGCCGGGCGCCACCTCCCTCGACGCCTCGATCGACCTGCCCGCCGGACATCACGAGGTGACGGTCCGAGCCACGGATGCGACGCGAGCCACCGCCAGCTCCGACACGGTGCCGATCGACGTCGAGGCCGCGCCGCCGCCGCCGGCGAAGCCGCGGCAACCTGGCCAGCCTGGCCAGCCAGGCCGGCCGGCGCCGCCCGGTCAGCAGGGCAAAGCGCCGCCGCGCCAGCCTACGCCTCCTCCCCCGCCTCCTCAGCCGGCACCCGCCGCCGTTTTATGATGGGGCCCGGATGGACCTCGAACGCGCCGCGGCGGACCGCGGGGCGCGCCCGGCCGGCAGGCCAAGAAGGAGAGAGACGGTGAGCGAGAAGCTGTTGGTGGTGACGGGAGCGAGCGGGCACATCGGCAGGCATCTCACCGGGCTGCTGCTCGAGGGGCACCGCAGGGTGCGGGTGGTGGCCCGCCGCGAGGAGCAGCTGCGGGCGTTCGTCGAGCGCGGCGCCGAGGCTTTTCCCGGCGACCTGCAAGACGCGGGCTTCGCGCGGCTCGCCTTCGACGGCGCCCACGCCGCCTTCACCATGATCCCGCCGGTCATGGCGGACCGCGACCTGCGGGGCGTTCAGAACCGGATCTCGGAGGCGATCGCCTTCGGGCTGGGAGAGGCCCGCGTCGCGCACGTGGTGAACCTGAGCAGCTGGGGCGCCGAAGTGCCTTACGGCACCGGCCCGATCGGCGGGCTGCACGACCACGAGGAGCGCCTCGATCGCCTCGATGCCGCCCACATCGTCCACCTGCGGGCGGCATCCTTCATGGAGAATCACCTCCACGCCATCGGCGCCATCCTGCACGCCGGAATCTATCCGGGCACCCTGCGCACCGACCTGCCGATACCGATGATCGCCACGCGCGACATCGCGGCAGAGGCCGCCCGCCTGCTGGCCGGCCTCGACTTCGAGGGCAAGTCGATGCAGAGCCTGCTCGGAGCGCGCGACTACACGATGCAGGAGGCGGCGCACATCCTGGGTGCCGCGATCGGCAAGCCGGAGCTGCAGTACGTCCAGATCGCCGACGAGCAGGCCCACCAGGCGATGACGGCCCAGGGCATGCCGGCGCACATGGCCGACGTGATGCTCGAGATGT
>DATKFK010000508.1:0-2158 GCA_035544375.1 Thermoanaerobaculia bacterium | reverse complement strand
GAGCGCGGCCGCGGCAGAGTTTTTGAAGGACACGCCGATGTACCAGCTCTACCAGCGGGTCGCGCCGCACCCGGAGGACTTTCCCCGGCTGCTGGACAAGATAGGCGAGGCGATGTCGAAGGACTTCGACTTCACCGAGGATGTGCGCGGTCTCCAGGTGCCGGCGCTTATCGTCGCCGCCGATGCCGACATGGCGCCGCCAAGCCACTACGCCGGGGTCTTCAATCTGCTCGACGGCGGCCTCCGCGACGGAGGGTGGATGGGCGAGGGCCGGCCGAAAGGTGGTCACGCGCTAGCTATCCTGCCCGGCCTGACCCATTACGACATCTTCAGCTCGCCGCTGTTCGCCGCGGCCACCCTCGCGTTCCTCGACAAGCAGATGAGCTGAACCGGCGGACAGGGTGGGCCGGTGGCGTGATACCGCCACCTCCACAACCTCGTGAAGCATTCGGCGCGGCGAGCACCAGGGCGGCCATCGTCGCCGTCCGTAGCGGGCTCTTGCGTGGAGCGGCCGCCGGGACGCGGCCGGAACTTCGTTCCCCGGCCGGCCAGCATGACCCAGAACCTGACCACCGGTCATGCTGGTTCACAGCCAGGCAGAAGCAACCGCCAAGACGGGCAAGCAAGAGACTTAACTGGCCATCGCCTGCTGGACTCCTCACCAGGATCTCGTCGTGCTGGGAAGGCTCAGCCTTGCGATATGACCGCTCGCGCCGCGTCCGGCCGGATGGGGAGCGCGCGGGCGAGCTGGCTGCGGGAGCTGATGCCGAGCTTGGCGAAGACCTTCCCGAGGTGGTAGGCGACGGTGGCGGGGCTGATGAACAGCTGCGCGGCGATCTGCGGGTTGGAGGTCCCCTGGCTGGCCAGGCGGGCGATCAGTGCCTCTTGCGCGGTCAGGACGTCGGGTGTCCCGGTGGTGCGTTTGAGCGCCTGCGCGCCGGTCGCCCGCAGTTCGATGCGGGCCCGTTCGGCAAACGCCGCGGCGCCGACGGAGTCGAAGATCTGGTACGCGCGGCCGAGCTGATCGCGGGCGTCGCGCCGGCGCCGCTGGCGGCGCAGCCACTCGCCGTAGAGCAGGCGGGCGCGGGCGAGTTCCACCCGCTGGCGGGTGCGGCCGAAGCGGCCGATCGCCTCGCGGTAGAGGTCCTCGGCGGCCTCCCCGTCGCTGACCAGGGCCCGCGCGCGGGCCTCGGCACCGAGCGCCCAGTCGGTCCCGCAGGCGCGGGCCAATACGGACAGCCGCCGGAGGGCGCCGTCCGCCCGCTCGGGTACCCCGCTGCGCACGGCCGCCTCAATGAGCTCGACGAACGCCCAGCTGGCGAACCTGACCGCCGGGGACTCCTCGCTCGCCCGCTGCGCCGCGGCCAGCGCCTCCTGGTAGCGGCCCAGGCTATTACACAGCACCGCGTCCGCCCACTGGACGGAGGTCAGCCCTAGACCCTCACCCCGGCGCCCCGCTTCGTCAGTGGCGGTCTGGATCAGCTGGGCGGCTTGCGCTTCCTGGCCGCGGAAGACGGCTAGGGTCACGGCGCCGTACGGCGCGATGCTGCTCCCGTTCGACTCGGTTACCGACTCGGCCTGCGCCACCATCGAGGCGGCGTCGGTGAACTCCCCGGAGAACAGGTGCAGTCCCGCGCGCGTGTTAAAGGCGATGGGGAGCGCGATCAGTGCACCAGCGTCACGGGCGAGCGTGACCTGGCGGTCGGACAGCACGTCCCAGTCGGCGTGGTCCCACACAAGCCCCGCTGCATGGCAGGCTAGCCAGAGCCAGCGCAGCTCTTCTTCCCTGGAGACATCCGTCCCGCGGAAGGCGCTCACCGCCCGGCGAAGTACCGGCGCTCCTGCCGAGTAGCCTTCCGTGACCAGTAGCGCCAGGCCATCCAGCAGCAGATCGGGCGGGCGCGCGGGCCCCGGCGGCGGCGGCGCCATACGCGCCGCCTCGGCGACCTCCCGCATCCCGCCGCCCAGAGCCAGGCGCCCGGCGAAGCTCGCGGCGGCCAGCGCGTCCAGGTACGTCTCGCGCGCCAGCCGCGGGTCGAGCCGCTCAAGTTGCCTGGCCGCCTTCAACAGCAGGGGGGGTGCGTCACTGGCGTGGCCGGACGCGAACGCGATCTGGCCGCGCAGCCGGTCCGTCCGGGCCCGCCGGAACTGATCCGGC
>DATKFK010000507.1:0-6485 GCA_035544375.1 Thermoanaerobaculia bacterium | reverse complement strand
CGACGGTCTGCGCCAGCTTCTCGGCGCGGCGGCGCTCTTTCTCCCGCTGTGCCAGGGCTGCGTCGAGCTCCTCGGCGAGCGCTTGCACCGCCGGGTTCTCGGGCTCCATGCGCCGCGCCCCGGCGCCCAGCTCGACCGCCTGGTCGAGCTCGCCGTTGGCCCACAGCTGACGGGCGCTCATCACCAGCGCCCCGACCTCTGCCAGCCGCACCTCGGCGCGCAGGGCCGCGAGCCGCGCCGCGAGCTTCTCCCAGGCCTCGGCCACGCCGAGATCGGCCATGGCCGCGGCCAGCAGGGTGGCGCCGCCGTCGAGGTCGCCGCGCTCGAAACGCCTGCCGATCTCGGCCGCCTTGCGCTCGATCTGGGTGCGCCGCCGCCGCTCCTCGGCGCGGCGGCGCGTCGCCTCGCCGATCTGCTCGCGCAGCTCCTGGACGTCCGGGCTGGCAGGCGCGAGGCGCTCGGCGCGACGCAGCAGCTTGCCAGCCTCCTTCAGCTCCTCGCGCGCGGCCAGCTCGCGGGCGCCGTCGAGCAGCGGGGCGAGCTCGGCGGCGAAGACGGTCGGCGGCGCGGCGGCAGCCGGGCCAACCTTGGCATCGGGACCTCCGGTTGCCGCCGGCGCCTGCGGCGGCGCCGCAGCGGCGCCCGCCCTGGCGGCTGCGGCCGTAGTGGCGGCGGCTGGCGCGGCGCCGCCCTTAGCGGCCGCGCTGCCGGTGGAGGTGGCCGCGACCTCGACCAGCAGCGAGGGGGTCGGCGTGGTGGAGGGACCGAAATGTTCGTCGAGGCGGAACTGGGTGCTGCTGGGCCTGAGCTCGGCGCCGGCCGCGGCGGCGGCGGCCGTGGATTGCTCGAGCACCTGCTTCCAGTCCCCCTGCAACAGGTCGCCGGCCTGCCGGCAGGCGGCGAGCTCCAAGGCGAGCTCGCGGGCGGTGGCGAAGCGCTCGTCGGGGTTCTTGGCGAGGGCCCGCAGGACCGCGGCGCGCAGCTGCGGCGGCAGGCGTCCCTGGCGGTCGGTCTCCTCGAACGGCTGGGGCGGGCGAAACAGATGCCCGGCGATGATCGACGACGGGTCGCTGCCGAGGATCGGATGCACGCCGGTCAACAGCTCGTAGAGGACCACCCCGAAGGAGTAGAGGTCGCCGCGCGCGTCGGCCGACGGCACGCCGGCGGCGCTGAACTGCTCCGGCGAGGCGTAGCGCAGCTTGCCGAGGAAGGTCCCGGTCTTGGTGAGATGAGCGTCCGGGCCGCCCACCACCTTGGCGATCCCGAGGTCGATGAGCTTGACCTGGGGGCTGCCGTCGGGGTCTTCGGCGAGCATCAGGTTGTCGGGAGAGATGTCGCGGTGCACGAAGCCCTTGCTGTGCAGATAACCCAGGGCCCGCAGCGATTGCTGGGCGATCTCGATGGCCAGGCCGAGCGGCGGCGGCCCCACCGCCTTCAGCAGCTCCTCGAGCGTCCTGCCGTCGATGAACTCCATGACGATGAACGCGACGTCGTCGTCGCCGATGGTGAAGTCGTAGAGGTGGGCGACGTTGGGATGGCGCAGCTTGATGGCCACCCGCGCCTCGCGGATGAAGCGCGCCTTGAACTCGGCGTCGGCGCCGAGTTGGGGCCGCATCACCTTGATCACCCTGACTTCGTCGAGCAGGCGGTGGCGCACCTTGTAGATGGCGCCCATGCCGCCCTCCCGGATCTTCTGGAGGATCTCGTACTTGCCTTCGATGCGCCGGTTGGGGATCGCTGACACGACTGGGTGCTCGAGATTTGGGGGGCCTGAAAATCCCAGGTTATGCAACGCCCCGGCCGGTGTCAAATGTGGCGGCGGCTATGCATGGATACGCCCATGGAGGACCTTCTGGATGGATCGGGGCATCCTCAGCCAGTTGACGGCAAGGTCCTCCGGCGCGGTAGGCTGCTGCGTCCGGACAGGACCGTGCCGGCTTCGCGCCAACGCGGTGACGCGGCCCGGATAGGGAAAGGGATCGATGGCGAAGCTTGGATGGAAGCAGGCGGTGGCGGTGCTGGCGGTGGCGGCTCTCGCCTACCAGGCCTGGCGGTCGCGGTGGCTGTGGGGGCTGCCGGATGCCGATGCCGACGCGCGGCAGGTGGCGGCGGTGGCCGGCGATCCGGTGGGGGCCGAGCTCGACCGCTACCTGTCGCGGCTTGCCGCCTACGGCTACTCGGGCTCGGCGCTGGTGGCCAGGGGCGGCCGGATCTTGCTGCACAAGGGATACGGCCTGGCCGACCGGGCGCGGGGCGTTCCCTACACGGCCGAGACGCTGTTCGACATCGCCTCGATCGCGAAGCAGTTCACCGCCGCGGCGATCCTCAAGCTCGAGATGGAGGGGAAGCTGAGGGTCGAGGACCCGCTGGGCAGGTTCTTCCCCGACGCCCCCGCCGACAAGGCGGCGATCACCCTGCACCAGCTGCTCACCCATACCTCCGGCCTGCGCGACACCTTCGGCGAGGAGTACGAGCCGGTCACCCGGCAGGAGCTGCTGCGGCGGGTCTTCGCCTCGCGGCTGCTGGGGCCCCCGGGGCGCCGCTACCGCTACTCGAACGGCGCCTACAGCGTGCTGGCGGCGGTGGTGGAGGTCGCCTCGGGCCAGACCTACGACGACTACCTGCGCGGGCGCCTGTTCGCGCCGGCGGGCATGCGGCACACCGGCTTCCGCCTGCCGGCGGCGGACCTCGCGCTGCTGGCGCACGGCTACACCGCCGACGGCGACTGGGGGACGCCGCTCGATCACCCGTGGGCGGCGGACGGACCGTACTGGGACCTGCGCGGCAACGGCGGCATCCTGTCGTCGACCGGCGACTTCTACCGCTGGCACCTGGCGCTGGCCGGCGACCGGGTGCTGGCGCGGCCGCAGCGCGAGAAATACGTCACGCCCTACGTCTCCGAAGGACGGTGGGCCCATACCGACTACGCCTACGGCTGGTCGGTCGGCAAGAGCCCGACCGGCAAACGCGAGGTCTCGCACATCGGCGGCAACGGCGCCTTCGAGTCCGACTTCCGCCGCTACCTGGACGACGATGCGGTGATCGTCCTCTCCGGCAACAGCATCGATTACTCGGCGCTGGCGATCGGCGACCACCTCGAGAACCGCCTGTTCGGGCTGCGTGACGCCGATCCGCCGGCAGTGGCGGCGGCGCCGATCGATCCGGCGGTGGGCGGGGCCCGCGAAGCGGCGGCGCGCTGTGCCGGGACCTACGTTCTGCCGGCGGCCCAGGGCGGGCCGTCGGAGCGCCTGCGGGTGAGCGTCGACACGGCGCCCGGGGCGCCGGCCGGGCGCCTGCTGATCGCGGCCGAGGGCAAGCAGGGGCTGGGGCTGCTGCTGGGGGCGCTCGGCGACGAGGACAGGCAGCTGGTCGCCGGCCGCGACGACGACGTGGCGGCGGCGCTGGCGGCGGCCCGCGAAGGGCGCCGCGAGCCGGTCGGCGCCCCGCGAACGAGGTCGTCGGAGATGTCGTCGCAGGGCGCCGACACTTCCGCCGGGTCGTTTGCCAAGCTGATGGGGCTGGAGCCCGAGGCGGCGAACGCCCTGCTCGATCCGCGCGTCGCGGCGCTCGAGCGCGAGCTGGGGGCGTGGACCGGCGTCACGGCGCTCGGCGGCGCGGCGCGCGGGGGGCGCTGGTTCACCTACGCGCGCTGCGACTTCGCGCGCGGCTCCCGGGTCGCCGAGCTGGGCTGGGCGGGCCCCACCGCCGAGACCCTGCGCTTCCTCGACGCACTGCCGGGGCAGCGCTTCGCCGCGGCAGCGCCGAACGCCTTCGCCGCCTTCGACGTGCGCACCGGCATCACCGTGCGCGCCGTCTGCGAGCTGCCGGCGGGCGGGGCGGCGCCGGCGGCGGCGCTTGCGCTGAGCTCGGGCGACGGCGCGGCGGTGCGCGCCGATCGGTCCCCGGCGCGCTGACGGCGGGGCGCCGACCCGACCCGCTCGCGGGCCTGCCGGCCGAGAGGCGGCCATGCGTCCGGCCCCGGGATAGACTAAGACCAGGCTCGCCGATGCAGGCGACGCCCGAGCGCTCCCGAGCGCGCGATACAATGAAGTGACGCAAGGCCGCCTCCGGCCCGTCCGGCATTGGTAATTCATCCGTTCCCGGCACGTACAAGAGAGTGGGGAGGGCGCCCCGGGGAAGAGTTGCGGGCGGCCGATGCGGTGAGGCGGCGAGACGCCGGCATGGAAGCGCCCTGACGGGAGAGACGATGCAACGCAAGCGGATCATCTGGCTGGTGGGGACCGTGGGCCTCGCGCTGCTCCTGGGCGGCTGGGTGCTGCTGCGGCGGGGCGGCGATGCCGCACCGGTCGAGGTGGCGAAGGTCGGCCGCCAGGACCTGCAGGCGAAGGTCACCGCCAACGGCAAGGTGCAGGCGCAGAAGCGGGTGGACGTGTCGGCCCTGATCGCGGGCCAGATCACCCGCCTGGCGGTCAAGGAGGGCGACCGGGTCCGCCGCGGCCAGTTCCTGCTGCAGATCGACCAGGTGAACCCGCGCGCGATGGCGCGCAGCAACGCCGCCTCGATGCAGGCGCTGCAGCGCGACCTGGATTCGGCGAAGGCCA
The DNA here is from genome assembly GCA_035544375.1 of Thermoanaerobaculia bacterium. Taxonomy (GTDB): domain Bacteria; phylum Acidobacteriota; class Thermoanaerobaculia; order Multivoradales; family UBA5704; genus JASLEW01. The sequence goes on along the minus strand of DATKFK010000507.1, from coordinate 1,923 downwards.
ACTACGAGCAGGCCCGCGCCGACTTCCGCCGCGCCGAGGGCAACCACCGCGCCGGCATCATCCCGGAAGCCGATTTCGACAAGGCGCGGACCGCCATGACCGCCGCCCGGGCCGCCGCCGAGGCGGCCCAGCGCCGCGTCGACCAGGCCAACGCGATGCTCGAGGGGTCGGAGGACACGCTGCACAAGACGACCATCCTCGCGCCGATCGACGGCGTGGTCACCGCGCGGCCGGTCGAGGAGGGCGAGGTGGCGGTGATCGGGGTTCAGAACAGCCCCGGCACGGTGCTGCTGACCATCTCCGACATGTCGGTGGTCGAGGCCGAGATGGAGGTCGACGAGACCTCGATCCCCAGCGTCAAGGTCGGCCAGGAGGCGGTGGTCCGGATCGACGCCTATCCCAACCAGTCGCTCGCCGGCGTCGTCACCGAGGTCGGCAGCAGCCCGATCAGCGGCACCGCCACCGGCTCGACCGACGCCATCAAGTTCAAGGTCAAGGTGCGGATCAAGAACCCGCCCGCCGACATCAAGCCCGGCCTGTCGGTGCAGGCCGACATCCTGACCGGCTTCCGCTCCCAGGCGCTGGTGGTGCCGATCCAGGCGCTGGTGGTGCGCGAGATCGAGCGCAAGCCCGGGGTGGTGCTGCCGCCCAACGCGCCGCGCGAGCAGGAGGGGATCTACCTGATGGCGGGCGGCAAGGCGCGGTTCGAGCCGATCCAGACCGGGCTCATGGGGGACCTCGAGGTCGAGGTGCGGAGCGGCCTCAAGGGCGGCGAGACCCTCATCACCGGTCCGTTCCGCTCCCTGCGGGCGCTGCATCCGGGCGACGCGGTGACGGTGGCCAAGCCCAAGGCCGGCAACGACGAAGGCGGCGCGAACGGCGCCTCGGGGTCGCGCGGCTAGTGTCCCGAGTCAGAAGTTCGCGCCATTAGTCGGCGAGTCATCCGTGCCCCTGGCCAGGCGCGCCGACGCAGGCATAGCCCGGACTATGTCGAGGAGGCGGCCGCAGTCACCAGCCATTGCGGCACTCCCGGCAGGTCGCAACGCCGCCAGGGACGCGGAGGGCCGCCGAATAATGATGCGAACTTCTGACTCGGGACACTAGGACGCCGAAGAATATTGACGCGAAGGGGAGGGGGAGTGCACCCGGCTGATGGCGCGGGGGCCGCCTCCAGGCGGTGACGTCATGGATATCGAGGAGTTATTGCGCGAGGTGCTGCGCACCGTCAGGTCGAACGCCCTGCGCAGCTTCCTCACCCTGCTGGGGGTGATCATCGGGGTGGCCACCCTGGTGGCGGTGGTGGCGGTGATCTCGGGGCTCAACGCCTACGTGCGGGACAAGGTGTTCGCGCTGGCGCCCGACGTCTTCGTGATCAGCAAGTTCGGCATCCTGCGCAGCCGCGAAGAGTTCATCGCGGCGATGAAGCGGCGCGACTTCGACCGCCGCGACCTCGAGCGCATCGCGCCGCTGCTCAAGCGGGCGAGCCAGGTGGGGGCCGAGGCGGGCGGCACGATGGTGGTCAAGTACGGCGGCCACCGGCTGGCGGACGTGACCATCCATGGCACCACCGCCAACTACGGCGCCATGAACAACGTCGAGCTCTCGACCGGCCGCTACTTCTTGGACAGCGAGGCCATCGCCGGCGCGCCGGTGGCGGTGATCGGCTGGGACGTCAAGGAGGAGCTGTTTCCGCAGCTCGATCCGCTCGGACGGGTGGTGCTGGTCGGCGGCATCCCGTACCGGGTGATCGGCCTGGCCGCCAAGCAGGGGAGCATGCTGGGCCAGACCCGCGACAACCAGCTGTACCTGCCGCTCGGGAGCTTCGCCAAGAATTTCGGCAGCCGCACCTCGCTGTCCATCTTCGTGCAGGCCAGGGGCGGCGTCGCCGGCATCGACGATGCCGTCGACGAGGCGCGCGGCGTG
>DATKFK010000506.1:0-3143 GCA_035544375.1 Thermoanaerobaculia bacterium | reverse complement strand
TCGGCGACGTCGGTGGCGACGACATCGCCGGCCGGGAACCGCAGCGCCGTCTGCAATGCCTGGTACTTGCCGCAGCCTGCCACCCAGATCCGCGGTCGCCGCGGCACCCGGTCGCCGCACCAGCCCCCGATGCTTTGATTGAGCATCTGGACCTCGAAGTACGGATCCTCGATGCGCTCGAAGCTCGGCGGCGGCGGCGGGAACGTGAAGCGGTTGTAGAAGGACCGATTGATCGCATCCACGCGCTTCGCCGCGGCGTCGTCCACCACCCCAGCCGGTTGTTCACTCCCGCCGTTCATGACCATGCCCTCTGACAGCTCCGGTGCCGGCGCATGCCTCAAACCTCGACCGCGGCGACGAGGTCGGCGCGGCCTTGCCGCAGGCTCTCCGCGTCGCCGTCGTGCTCGATCCGGCCGTAGTCGAGCTTCAGGATGCGGTCGGCGACGTGACAGTAGAGATCGTCGTGACTGATCACGAAGACCGTCTTGCCGCGCGCCCTGAGGCTCGGCAGCAGTTGAAGATAGAAGATCTCCTTGAAATGGGGGTCCTGGTCCGCCGCCCATTCGTCGAACAGGTAGATCGGACGGTCCTCCAGATAGGCCGTGAGCAACGCCAGCCGCTTGCGCTGACCTTGCGAGAGGTCGAGCGTCGAGAGCTTCCCCCCCACGACCTTCACCTTGCGCTCGAGTTGGAGCGCGACGAGATGCTGGCGCGCTTGCTCGTCGAGGTGCTGCGATTCGAGGCCGAGCAGGGTCTCGAAGAGGAAGAAGTCGGAGAAGACGACGGAGAAGAGCTGCCGGTATGCCTCCCGGCCCTGGTCGGTGATCCGGCAGCCGTCCAGCCGGAGGGTCCCCGACTCCGGCGGGTAGAGGCCGATGAGCAGCTTCGCCAGTGTCGTCTTGCCGCTGCCGTTGCCACCCATGATGAAGACCAGCTCGCCGGACCGAAAGCTGAGGTCGAGGGGGCCGAGCGTGAAGGGCTCGTCGTCGGCGTCGGTGAAGTAAGTATGGGTCACGCCCACCAGCTCGAGCTTGGACCAGGAGAGCTTGGCGCGGTCCATCAACTCCAAGGCGTCGGAGGCGGGGCTCCCGGCTTCGAGCGATGTCCCCAGCTGCTCGACCTTCTTGGCGGCGATCGCCGCGCGCCCGAACTCGGGCAGCAGGTTCAGCAGCGTGTCGAAAGGAGTCATCAGGTACAGGATCCCGAGGGTGAAGCCACCGAGGACGCGCGCCTCGGAGCCGGCCAGGGCGGGCAGCTCGAAGAGGACCAGCCCGATGAGCACGAAAAACAGCGTCTGCCCCCAGCTGTTCGCGGCGGCATAGATGGTGCCCCCGGCCACCGAATGCAGCCGCAGCGACTCCACGGCTGGCTCAACCACCCGCTCGAGGAATGACCGGCGCCGGCGCGCGTGGATCATCAGCTCCTTGCCGCCCTCGGTGAGGCCGCGCAGGGCCTGGAAGACCTTGTCCCATGCGTCGCGCATGAGCTGGAACTGCCGCTGCGCCTTGATCAACGGCATCTGGTAGCTGAGCAGCCCGACGACGACGAAGGCGAGCAGGACGAGCAGCAGCTTCCAGGAGAGGAACCCGAGAAAGACCAGCGTCGAGACGATCACTCCCAGATGCAGGATCATCACCGGGACGTTGCCGAAGGTATTGGTGATCATGATGACGTCTTCCGACAGCATGGCCAGCAGCCGCGCCGGGCCGATCTGCTCGAGCCGGCGCAGCGGCGTCGCGAGGATGCTGCGGCAGAGCTTCAGGCGCAGGTCGAGGAGTGCCCTCTGCACCAGGCGGAGCAGGAGGACGTTGGAGGTGAAGCGGAGGGCCGGCAACGCTACCAGGAGGCCCACGAACGACCACAGCAGGAACCGGTGAGATCCCCGGTGGTTGAGGATCATGGTGATGAGCATGATGAAACCGGCGCTGACGGCGCCGCTGGCGAAGGCGGTCACCACCACCAGCGGAACCAGGCCGCGCGAACCGCGCAGACCCTTCGCGCAGCGACCGAGAAATGCGATCAGATAGCCGAAGTCCTTCATCCATTGCTCCCTTGCGCCGCCGGCTCGCCGAGGGCTCCACCCTCGGCCCCGCCCAGGCATGCAGTCAGTTGCCGCGCCACCGCCTCCACCGCACTCGGTCGGAGGAGGTCGTAGTGATCGCCCGGGACCCGGACCAGCTCGAGCCCGCCGGCGATCAGGCCTTTCCAGCCGAGCGTTGGGTCCCCATGGCCTTGCCCGGCCGTGAAGAGAACGGCCCGGCCGCGATAGGGCCGGGGGCGATAGCGCCGGGCGGCCGCGCCGACGGAGGTGAAGATCTCGAAGTATGCGCGTACCTGCGCTGCTTCGATGCCGGCCGGCACCGCGCCGGCACGCCGCGCCGCGGCCAGCAGGACGTCCCACGGCGCACGCCTCCGCCAGCCTGGCCGTGCAGCCGGCACGGGCTCTCCCTCGATCCCAGCCATGCCGTAGAGATCGGTGAAGAAGCCCCGGACCCGAGCGCTCTCGCCGCGGCCCTCCCGCTGCCAGCGCCCGCCGCCCGGCGCGTGGCTGTCGAGCAGCGCGAGCAGGCTCACCTGCTCCCCCTGGCCGGCAAGCTGCTGCGCCATCTCGAAGGCGATCACCCCGCCCACGGACCAACCGCCCAGGCGGTAGGGACCGGCAGGCTGGATGCGGCGAATCTCCTCGAGGTAGCGCGACGCCAGGTCCTCGACGCGCACCTCTCGCCGCGGCGCTCCGTCGGGGACCTCGAACTGCAGGCCGAAAGATGGCTGATCCGTATCCAGCCGGCGGGCCAGCTCGAGATAGCAGAAGACGTGCCCGCCAGCCGGGTGAATGAAAAAGACCGGCGGCCGCCGGCCGGCGGCCGCGAGCGGCACCAGCACCCGCGATCGTGGCGCCACGGACCGGGCCCGCAGCGCCCCGGCAAGGCGCTCGACCGTGGCGCCGTCGAACAGGATCGCCAGCGGCAGGTCACAACCGAGATCGGTGTGGATGCGCGCCAGCAAGCGAACCGCCAGCAGGGAGTGCCCCCCCAGCGCGAAGAAATCGTCGGTCGCGCCGACGGCGCTGACGCCCAGGAGATCCTCCCAGATCCGCGCGAGCCTCAGCTCCAGCTCGTCGCGCGGCGGCACCTGCCGGGCGG
>DATKFK010000505.1:0-13817 GCA_035544375.1 Thermoanaerobaculia bacterium | reverse complement strand
AGCCAGGAGAGTTTGGGCGCGGCTGGCACCTGCTCTTGCCGTACCGGATCACGCCACATGGCGCGGAGAAGAAGCAGTTTCAGACGGTGGCTGTGCCGGCTGAAATGCAGGTGCTCAACCTGGTCACGGGACGCTCTGACGTGCTCTTTTTCAGGACGGATCGCGCCGAGGGTGTGGGATATTTCCCCGCTGCCACAGAGCAAGCCGCGCTCTCCTCGTTGCTCCTGCTTTCCGACGCGAGCTTTCTCCTGACCGACAAGATCGGATGTCGTTTCGAGCTCGATCAGAGCGGGCGGCTGAAGTCGATGCGGTACGCTGCCGGTCACGTGGTGAAACTGAGTTACCCGGACGGGCTCTTCAAGGGCTTCGACGCCGACCCATACGAAGTTCGCCCCTTGCCAGCCGACGGAGAAAGGATCGAGTTTCGGGGCGCTTCCGTGCCCAGGCGAGTAGCGGTGGTCGACATGCATGGTCGTTCCGAGCAGCTGCGGTTTGGCAGCACGGGTAACATCGTCGGTTATGTTCCCGAAGACCGGGAGAGCCGCTTCGAGCTGCTTGCCCTCTTGTCGGACGGCAGTTTTCAACTACGCGATAAGCATGGCAATGAAACCAGGTTTGACGGCCGCGGTAATTTCGCGGGAATGATCCTCCCGGTGCTGTCGCAGCCGGTAAGCGCCATGGAGATGGGGAGTCACCGGGTGGTGTTTCGCTTTGCGATTGACCGGCTTGGCCACCTGATAATAGATAGCGCGTGGATATTGCCCATAGAACCAGGCAGCAAGCCGCTCTATGTCGTCAGCTACAAGTACGACGACGCAGGAGGCCTCGCGCGCGTTGCTCTCGAAACGCCCGAGGGTAAGCCGGTGCTGGCGGCTACCCATGCCGAGCACGGAGTCGACCATCGGCTTGTGGCTCGGTGAAGGAGGTCCGCGGGCGCGCCAAACGGTTCGGCCGGATCTCATCGGCATCCGAGGCATGCCGGTGAATCAGACGCTCGGCGGGGCCAGCGCGAGGACCGAGGGGACGCGGCCGGGCTCGGCCAGGCGCAGCAGCCCGTAGCCGATGCCGGCGATGCCGTTCATCAGGCCCGGCGACTCGACGGCGGCGCGCGTCCCGCAGCACCAGCCGTCGCGGCCGATGCTGGCGAGCACCTGCTGCGTCCGGCGCCGCACCTGCCGGCCGAGGGCGGCGTCGCCGCCGAGCTGCCGCTCGGCGCTGGCGAGGAAATCGAGGTTGCCGAGGTCGCCGTGGCAGAGGCAGTGGTTCTGGCCGAAACCGTGTTCGACGGTCAGCCGCACGGCCTCGGCGACCTCGGCTGCGAGCGCCGCCCCGGCCGCTGCCATGGCCGGCCCGGACGGCGCCGCCTCCAGGTGGCGCAGCGCCGCGAGCCGCGCGATGCCGATGCCGGGAGCGCCGTAGCACCACGACATGGCGACGCTGTCGCCGTGCGCCGCCGCCGCGGCGGCGCCGCCGCCGAGCCAGCGCGCGAGCTCGGGCCAGAACACCTCGCGCTCCCAGGCAAAGGCGGCGAGGCCGGCGTCGGTGAAGCGGCGGTCGCCGGCCGCCGCGCCCAGCGCGGCGAGCGCGAGGGCGATACCGGTCACGCCATGGGCGAAGCCGGTCTGGGAACGCTCGGAGGCCAGCCGGGTCAGCCAGCAGATCCCCGCCCCGCGCCCCTCGGCGCGGGCCAGGAGGTGCTCGCCGCAGCGCACCGCCACCGCCAGCGCCCGCGGCCCGGCGCCGGCGCGGTGCGCGGCCAGCAGCCCCGCGATCGCCCCGGCGGCGCCGGCGACCACGTCCAGCTCGCGGTCCTGCGCCAGCCGCGCATCGATCAGCTCGATCGCGGGTGCCGCCTCGGCCAGCAGCCCCGGGTCGCGCCACAGCGCGGCGAGGTGCGACCACACATAGAGGATGCCGCCCGGACCCTGCATCAGGCCGATGTAGGGCGGTTCCGGCGGCTCGGCCGGCCGCCCTGCCGGTCTGCCTGCCGCATCGGCTGCTTCGCGTTCCATGCTCTCCCGCAGCGTGGCCAGCGCCGCGCGCGCGAGGTCCGCGGCGCGCGCATCGCCGGTGACGGCATGGAGACAGCCCAGGAAGAGGGCGATGCCGGGCGTGCCCAGGTAGAGGTCGCGCGGCACGGGCGCCAGCGACCAGCGCTTGTCGCTCCACTCCAGCGCCACCCAGCTCACGTGGCGGGCGTCCCGCACCGCGGTCGCGGCGAACCAGTCGCCGGCCTTACGGGCCGCGGCGAGCAGCCGCTCGCGCAGCTCCCGCCGCGGCAGCGGGCGTCCGGCCGCCACCCGCGGGTAGCCGGTCCACCGCGCGGGGTCGCTGCCCAGCCGGCGGGTGGCGAGCGACATGCGCAGCAGTCCGAGCTGGCGGTCGAGGTCCGCCTCGCCCATGCCGGCCAGGCGTCGCTCGACCGCGGCCATGGCCGGCTCGGGGAAGAATCCGGCCAGCCGCCCGCCCCGGCTGTCCACGAGATCGGGTGAGCCGGGCGTGACGGTGAACACCGGCACGTCGCCGGCGAGCAGATCGCGGTGCTCGGCGGCGGCCACCAGCGCCAGCTCGGGCTGCTCCTCGGCCCCGAGCCACAGGCGATCGAACAGCAGGTCCCGGTCGAGGGCGTCGCGCAGCACGTCGGGGTGATAGCTCTCGCCGAGCAGCCGGGCGTAGATCTGCGTCGGGCGCAGCACCGCCCGCACCGGCACGCCGCGGCAGCGGGCGAGCGGCCCCCGCGGGGCGAGCAGCTCGGCGCGGCGCTCGATCAGCCGGCGGTAGACCGCCGCGAAGCCCGCCGCCAGCTCCTCGCCGTGCTCGGCCGCCTCGGCCTCCTGGCGCTCCCCGCCGTCCTCCCCGGCGAGGAACGGGACGTTGGCCCCCCCGGGCAGCGGCAGCCGCTCGCGCACCACGTGCATCTCGTCGGTGCCGCCCTGCGCCAGCGCCAGCACCGGCTGCGGCGAGAGCTGGCCCGCCACCGCGGCCAGACCGCTGATGTCGACGCCGGCGAAGCCGTCGCCCGCCCCCACCAGGAACGGCAACAGACCGATCCGTGGCACCGAGTCGTTGAGCAGGCGGCCGATCAGGCGCTTGTCCGGCGCTGCCAACGGCTGGAGCGGCAGCCGCGGCTGGAAGAGGGTCTCCAGGTCCACCAGCACGGGGTGGCCGCCCGCCGCAATGAGATTCTCGAAGTGGCAGTCGGTGGCCTCCAGGGCGTAGAGCAAGGCGAGCAGGCCGCCCAGCCGCCGGTAGAACGCCGCCACCTCCGCGGGGTCCCGGCAGCCGTGCGCGGCGACGAACTCCATCCAGCCGTGGCTGCCCCGGTCGAGCACCGCGACCGTGCGCGGGCTGCCGTCGCCGGTGTCGCCGAGCCAGGCCAGGAGCTCCTGGAAGCGCTGCTCGGCGGCAAGCGGCCGCGGCTTGTAGACCAGCCGCGCGCCGGAGGCGAAGGTGAGGACGCGCACCGAGCGGCCGCCGCGGTGCCGGTCGCCGGCGCCGCCGTCGATGCCGCTGAGCAGGCCGGGGTGGCGCCCGGCGAAGAAGCGGCCGAGGAGGAGCGGCGCGTCGGCCGCCAGGCGCTCCATCAGCTCGAGCCCGGTGTCCACCCACTGCGCGAGCTCGCGCATCACCTCGCGCGCCAGGACCGGGTACTCGCCGAGCAGCGCGGCGGCGACATCGCGCCGGCCGAGGCGGGTCAGGAACGACTGGAACCGCTCCGCGGCGGTCTCGCCGCTCAGCAAATCCAGGTGGCGGGCCACGTGCAGCTCCAGCACCAGGGTGCGGGCGACGACCGGCAGCAGGCGCGCCGGCAGGTTGGCCGCGAGCAGCGCCTCGGTCTCCGCCGCGGCGAACAGCGGCTCGGCACCGCGGGCCGAGGAGGCCCCGGCCGCCGCCGCGAACCGCGCCAGGCCCTGGCGCAGGCGAGCCCGCGCCCGGTCGATCCACGGGCGGACGGGCGCGAGGAGAGGGTCGAGGTCGGGGCCGGGCGCGGATGGCGGTTCCCCGCCAGGCGCGGCCGGCTCGCCGCCCGGGGCCTCCACGCCGAGGTCGCGCATCCAGGGTGGGAGCCCGCGCAAGGCCGCGCCGGCAACGTGCGCCGGCGTGGCGAGCAGGTGCGCGAACCCGGCGGGGTCCAGGCCGGCCTGCGCCAGGCGTCTAGCGAACCGTTCCGCGGAATGGAAGGGGGAGAGGGCGCGCCACTGCGCCAGTCGCCAGCGCGCGGTCTCGTCGAGCCGCAGGGTGCCGGACGGATCTGCCGGCGGCCAGGCCGGCCCGCTTGCGCCGAGCGCCTCCGCGCGCTCGACGAGAGTCAGCGCGCGGCAGGCGTCGGCGAAGGGGACGAGGGAATCCGGGGCCGCGATCGCGCTCTATCCCGTGGTCACGCCGGGCAGCCGCAGGAGGCCCACCCTCCGAAGGTGTGCATGGTGCAGGCGAAGTTGGTGGTGAGGGCGCCATTGGCAGCCCGCAGCTCCTCGTCCTGCAGCTCGATCATGCCGGCCGGGTGGGCCGGCAGCGCGCCGAGCTTCGCGGCGTCCAGGCTGCTCCTGTAGACCGGGTCTTTCCAGGCACGGATCAGGTCGCGCTTGTTCATGGCTCTTTCGTTCCTCCTTGCTGCCGCGGGATGCGGCGGTCATGGATCAACTCTCCCGCCTTTGGGTTTTCGGCAGGGCCTCGCTGGCGGCAGACAGGCCGCGCCGCGGCCGTTGTCCTCGTCCGCGCTCGCTCTCCCCATTAAGTGGAGTGACAGGTCGCGCCGTAACCGAGACACGCCGGATCCGCCAACAACGCTTCCAGCCTGACCGGCCCGGGGAGCGGGCGCGGCAGAGCGCCCACCTGCACGAGAAGGGAAAAGCAGCTACCAGGAAAGGAGAGGCTCATGCGCGAAATCTTTCGCAAAGATGGCCACTTCGCTGCTTCGCGGCGATGTTGGCATTGTTAACAACGGCGACGGTGGGTAACGCGAATCAAACATTGCCGCTGCAAACGAGCTCCTGCTCGATCACCGCCCAGGCGGCTACGCGCGCGGCGCGGTGAGCACTTGCCGCACGGTCCGCAGCAGCTGATCCTCGGAGAACGGCTTCTCGAGGAACGGCGCGCCGGGCGGGAGCAGGCTCCGCCGGGCGATGACGTCCGCCGTATAGCCGGACATGTAGAGCACGCGCGCCGCCGGCAGGATCGCCGCCAGCCGAGCCGCCAGCTCCGGTCCGCTCATCCCCGGCATCACCACGTCGGTCAGCACCAGGTCGATCGCCGCCGCCCCCGGTGCCCGCTCGAGGGCGCTGGCGGCAGAGGTCTCGCAGAACACGGTGTATCCCGCCTGCTCGAGCAGCAGGCGGAGGAAGTCCCGCAGCAGCTCGTCGTCTTCGACCAGCAGCACCGTCTCGGCGCCGCGCGGGAGCATGGCGGGGGCCTCGCCGTCGGCTGCGGCGCTCGCCTCCTCCACGCCCACCCGCGGGAAGTAGAGCTTGAAGACCGCGCCCTGGCCGGGCTCGCTGTAGACCTCGACGTGGCCGCCGCCCTGGCGGACGATGCCGTAGACCGTGGCCAGCCCGAGGCCCGTGCCCCTGCCCACCTCCTTGGTGGTGAAGAACGGCTCGAAGATGTGCGAGCGGGTCTCGGCGTCCATGCCATGGCCGGTATCGCTCACCGCAAGGACCACGTGCGGCCCCGGCCGCGCGTCGGCGTGACGCGAGCTGTAGAAGGCGTCGAGCTCGACGTTGGCCGTGGCGAGGCTCAGCGTGCCGCCGCCGGCCATGGCGTCCCGCCCGTTGACCGCGAGGTTGACGATCGCCTGCTCGAGCTGCCCGGGGTCCGCGAGCGTCCGGCCACAGTCCGGGTCGAGAGCCGTGACCAGCTCGATGTCCTCGCCGATGAGCCGCCGCAGCAGCGTCTCGACGGCGGCGACGACGGCGTTCATCTCGACGACCTGCGGGCGCAGCGCCTGGTTGCGGCTGAAGGCGAGGAGCTGCTGGGTGAGCGCCGCCGCGCGCTCGCCCGCCCGCACCACCTGCCCGACGTAGGAGCCGAGCTCGGGCTGGCCGCCGAGGCGATCGGCCGCCAGTCGCGAGTACCCGAGGATGGCGGTGATCAGGTTGTTGAAGTCGTGCGCCACGCCGCCCGCCAGCTGGCCGATCGCCTCCATTTTCTGCGACTGCCGCAGCTGCGCCTCGAGCCGCTTGCCGGCGCTGACGTCGGTCGCGATGCCGCACACCGCGTACGGTTGGCCGGCGAGATCGAGCAGCGGGAACTCGACCACGAGATAGGTCTGCCGCCGAGGGCCAACGCCCACCTCTTCCTCGAACTTGCGCGGCGCGACGGCGGCCAGCACCTCGCGGTGGCGGGCACGTCGGCGCGCGGACGCCTCCGCCGGATACAGCTCCTCGTCGCGGCGGCCGATGACCGCCTCGCGCGGCCTGCCGAGCCGCGCCTCGAAGCGGCGGTTCACCAGCAGGAACCGCCCGTCGCCGTCCTGGACGTAGACCTCAGCCGCCGCGCCGTCGACGATCGCCTGCACCAGCTCCTGGCTCCGGCGCAGCTCGCGCGCCACGGCGAGCTCCGAGCCCAGCTCGCGCAGCTGCTCGTTCTGGCGGCCCAGCTCCTCGTTGGCGGCCCGCAGCTCCGCATTGACCCGCTGCAGCTGCTGCGCCCGGCGGTAGATCTCCCCCTCCATCTGCTGGGCCTGCTGCCGCAGCTCCGCGGTCTCCCTCTCCTGCTCCCGGCCGGCCTCGCTCAAGCGGATGAAGTCGGTCACGTCCTCGACGCGGTGGATGATCGAGACCAGTTCCCCGGTGTCCGAAAACACCGGCGTGTTGACCGGGCTCCAGTGCCGCACCTCGAACTCGCCGCCGTCCGCCCCGGGGCGTCGCACGTCGTATTTCTGCACCGCCATCGCATCCGGGACCCCTTGCGCCACGACGCGCTCGAGGGAAGCCCGCAGGTTCGAGACGCCGGTGGCGCCGGGGTCGTCCGGATTGTCCGGGAAGGCCTCGAAGATCCCCCGGCCGAGGATCTCCGGCCGCCGCGTCATCGTGGCGCGCAGGTAGGCGTCGCTCACCGCCACGATCGTGAGGTCGGGCGCGAGGACCAGGTAGGGGTCGGGGGCGCCCTCGAACAGGGCGCGGAAGTCCGGCTGGCGATCGGCGGCGGCGAGGCGCGCCAGCGAGCGGGCCGGCGAGTGGTCGATCATGAGCCCCCCTTCCGCCGGCCGCGGGGCCGGGCCCAGGGGGGAAGGGTGCCGTTCTCAGGCGACTCCGCCTCTCCTCCGGGCCCACGCCCGATGGCCGGAGGGTTGATCTGCTGCCTTACGCCTTTGCAGTATAGCACCTGGCAAGGGCCATAGTGCATATACCTGTCCCAAGCTGGCCCACTTCGCGTACCATCTGAGGGCAAATGATAATCCCTCCTCGAAATTGTTCAATTTCTGTTCTACAACAGATGGTGACGCTCGCAGCCCGGGCGGGACAACGGCCGGGCGGTCCTACTGTCGATCGCCCTGGGATGGCTCTCGAAGGGCGGGCGCGCGGAGCCGCCGGGCTGGCGCAACAGGAAGGGGCGAACGGTCGTCAGGGCAGCGGACCGGACCAGCACTGGCACTGCCACGTCACGCCGTCAGAGCAGTTGTTGCCCAGGGGCGGCAGGCATTGCCCGAGCCCACCGCCGGGCTTGTTGCACCCGGTTTGGAGGACCGCGCCCTTGCACGGGTTCTGGCTGCAGCTGCCGCAGGTGTCGAAGTTCGACAGGAGCTTCGCCGCCGGGACGACGTCGGCCTTCGACGAGGTGGTGAGGTTGGCGCCACAGTTGAGCGACGCGATGAATTGGGCCGGCGAGAGGACGGCCGCGCCGGCCTGTTCGGCCCGCAGTGCCGTGACGCCGGCGGTGGCCACGACCCACAGGATGCCCGCGCCGAACAGAGCGAATCTGGTCTTCATTCCTCGGCTCCTTTCTTGAAAGTCACGATCCGAGACTTTCTGCACCCGCTTTGCAGGCTGCCGACAGCGGGTCGCATCGCCCGCGGTATCGTCGGTGGCGCCACTGCCCCAGGTGCACAGGCTCAGCGCGGAAGACTCTACGCAGTTGCCGAAGAGATTGCGATACCCCGTGGTCCTGTCGCAGCGGAGCGGAGGACGCCTGGCCGATTGGGTGTGCCGAGGCGTCGCGGTCGGATTGGCGCATGCCAATGACCGCATAGGCTTGCCACGCATTCCGGCTTCCATCTAGGCTGATGGCCACCGATGATCGCCGGGCTCGCCGATGGGGCTTGCCCAACCGGGTGCAGCCCACGGTGGGCTCGGGCAAGTGTTCATGGATGAGCCGGCGGGCACGAGGAGTCCTGCCTGCCTCTGCGCGAGGAGGTCCCGGGATGAAATGCCGACGCGGCGCCTGCTTCCTTCTATTCCTGGCGACACTTCTCGCCGCGGCGTCCCGAGGGGTCGCCCAGGATGCTTCGGCAACCTCCGTGCAGACGGCCGCGACCGCCACCCTTTACGCGGTCGCATCGAATTCGGTGTCCACCGAATCGGTGAGCGATATCTATACGATCGCTTCCTACGCCGCGAAGCCGGCGGCCAAGTTTGTCGCGGCCAGCCCGGTGACGCTCCTCGCGGTCGCCATCGACCCAACCAGCTCGCAGGCGTACGGCCTGGATTATGGCAATGAGCTCTACACCGTCAACCTGACTTCCGGGGCGACGTCGCCGCTCGGCAAGGGGCCGCGCGTAGGATTTGCGGCACTGGCCTTCAACGGCGGAGGGACCGGCTACGAATGGGGCTTCGATTCCATTCTCTACCTGCTCGACAAGACCGACGGCCATGCCATCGCCGTGGGCGACACCGGCTATCCGGGGGCAGCGATGGCCTTCGATACGCAGGGAATTCTGTACGGAGGCACCTTCGACGGCCAACTCGTGCGGATTGACACCGCCAGCGGTGCCGCCACGGTCGTAGGCCCACTGGGAGACGGTTGCTGTTCGGCGATGGCGACCGATCCGGCCGGCAACCTCTATGGGGCCAATCTCTCGGGGCTCTACCGCGTGGACAAGACCTCGGGCAACACGCGCCACCTGGGCGACGTCACGCTGCTGAACCCGGATCCCAGCGCCCCGGCTTACATCGTTGGCTTGGGCTTTGCCGCGGGTCGGCCGGCGCCGTCGATGCCGACCGCGAGCTATAGCTGGTATGTCTACGTCGACTCGAACGCCAACCCGAGCAGCGGGTCGCCCCAAGCCGCATACTCTCCTCAAGCCGCCAACATGTGGGCACAGAAGACTGGGGCCGTGGCGGGCAAACGGAATGTGGCAGCCGCCGGCGCCGCCAACTTCATCATTCTCGACTTCGGGTCGCCCAGGATGCTCAACAACGTCTTCGGCACGAACGGCGAGGTCTCTCCCAAGAACATCCTTGGGCTCGCGTGCTTCGCGGACACCACGACCGTCGCCAACGTCGTCAAATCCTTCATCGAAGGTTATGAACAGTCGACGCAACTCCCGCTCTACCTTGCCGTGGGCCTCACCAACGAGTACCAACCAATGGTAACGTCCACGGCCTGTAAGTCGACGGGAGTTCCCGAGAACCTGATCGCCGCGCACGGCAATGCCTGGGCGCAGATGTTGGTGGGGCTGGACGCCTGGGTCACCGGCCAGGGGTATCACGTGTTCATCGCGTCGGCGGTCGATGCGGAAATGGACTACGCGACCAACGCCGATACGCTCATGTGGTACCAGGGATTCAACCAGGCAGGCGCGCAGGGCATTGCGCAGTACGACTTCGGGGACTCGGGAGGTTGCCGTAAATCCGGTAGCTGCAACAACGGTTGGACCACGCAAGAGGTCGCGGGACTTCCCAACATGCATTTCGTTCCCGAGATCTACGTGCCAGCCCAGGCAGCGGAGTGGGAGATCGTGGCCCAGGCCGCAAAGCACCCCCTCCCGATCGAGGTGGTGCTGTCCGGGGACTGTGCCTGCGCGAGTTGTTCGA
The DNA here is from genome assembly GCA_035544375.1 of Thermoanaerobaculia bacterium. GTDB lineage: Bacteria > Acidobacteriota > Thermoanaerobaculia > Multivoradales > UBA5704 > JASLEW01. Next base: position 3,846 of record DATKFK010000505.1, on the reverse strand, counting down.
AGCGCTGTGGATCCAACGCCAACTTCAACCCCTGCCAGGCATGGCAGGAGCTGGTGAAGGATCTCAACAGCAGCCCGAAGACCGCGCCCATCGTCCCGGGCTTGACCTGGTCGACCGACCTCTGCTGGCGACCGTAACCGCTCGGGCTGTGCGGCGAGGTTGCTGGAAGAGCGCCGATCCGCGGTGCGGGCGTCACGCCGAGGCTGCCAGGAGGGCTCATGCACGTCTTCACCGCGGCGACCCTGCTCACCCGCTGGGCTAACTTCTACGTCATCGCCGGCTCGGCGGCGGCGGCCTTGACGGGGCTTCAGTTCGTGGTCGTCGCCATCAGCGCCCAGATGCGGGTGCGCAGCTTGGACGGGGGCATCGAGGCGTTCTCGAGCCCCACGGTCGTCTACTTCAGCACGGTGCTGCTGCTCTCGGCCGTCATGTGCGCTCCCTGGGATGGGCCCTGGGGGCCCGCGGTTTTCATCGCGACGTGCGGGGCGGCGGGCATGGGGTACGCCGGGCTGGTGGGCTGGCGCGCGAGGCGGTTCCCCGATTACAACCTGGTGTTCGAGGACTGGCTGTGGCATATGGCCCTGCCGCTGACCGCTCACGCGATGCTGCTCGGCGCTGGGCTGGCGCTGGTGCGGCGACCGACGGGGGCGCTGTTCGCGATCGCCGCCGCGATGCTTCTGCTGCTGTTCATCGGCATCCACAACGCTTGGGACACCGTCACCTTCCTGGTCATCGAGCGCCTTGATTCCGGACGGCACGACGAAGACCGGCAGGAGCCTCCCTCCGCATAACGCCCGCGCCACGGGAGCGATGCGCTCGAGGCAAGACGATGGGTGGACGACCGCTCCCGCCGCTCGGGGCTTGGTGGTCGCTGCCAGCTGGGACAGAATGGGCCCTTCATGGACCCCCACGCAGCCGCCGGCTCACCCGGCTCGCCCGGTTCTGAGCTGGAATCGGCGCCGGGGCCGGCAGGACCTCCTGAGCTGTCTCCGGCTCCGGCTCCAAACCAGGTTTCAGCTCCGGCTCCCAACCAGGTTTCAGCTCCGGCTCCAGGTCCGGCTGCCGCCCCTCTGCGTCATCCGCTGGCGCAACCTCACGTCCGCAACCTTTGGCTCGGCACCATCGTTTCGCTGATCGGCGACCAGTTCTACCTGGTGGCGCTGCCCTGGCTGGTGCTGCAGCTGACCGGGTCCGGACTGGCCCTGGGGACCGTGCTGATGACCACGGCGGTCCCGCGCGCCGTCTTGATGCTGGCGGGCGGGGCGGTCATCGATCGCTTCTCGGCACGCCGGGTGCTGATCGTTTCGGCCCTGGCCCGAACGCTGCTGGTGGGGGCGGTGGCGGCGCTCACCTGGCTGGGCATGGTCCACCTTTGGCACGTGCTGGTGCTCACCTTCATGTTCGGCGTCGCCGACGCGTTCTCGCTGCCGGCGAGCCAGGCGGTGATCCCGACGCTGGTCGAGCCGGCGCAGCTGGGGCCGGTCAATGCCCTGATGCAGGGCTCGATGGTGATGACGCAGGTGATCGGGCCGGCGCCGGCGGGCTTGATCGTCCGCGTCTGGGGGCTGGGCGCGGCGCTGCTGGTCGACGCGGTCAGCTTCCTGGCGGTCATCGGGGCGCTGTTCAAGATCCCGGAACCGGCGCGGCGGCAGGCCGCGGCGCCGGCGGCGGCCGCGGTGCCGGGCGCGGCACCCCGCGGCGGCATGGCCCGCTCCATCGCCGAGGGGCTGCGCGCGGTGCGCAAGGACACGCCGCTGATGACGCTGATGGGGATCTCGGCGGTGCTCAATCTGGCGATCTATGGACCGATCATCGTCGGCATCGCGGCGGTGGCGAAGTTCCGCTTCGGCTCCGCCGCGGCGTTCGGCACCTTGCTGTCCTTTCTGAGCGCGGGGATGCTGGCGGGCATCGTGCTGGGCGGCCGGGTGAAGCGGCCGCGGCACCGGGGCGTGCAGTTCGCGGTGGTGGGCGGGCTTGCCGGCCTCGAGCTGATCGGCATCGGCCTGGTGATGAAGCTCGCGCCGATCGCCGCGCTCCTGGCGCTGATGGGCTTCGGCGTCGGCTTCGTGAACGTCCAGTTCAGCGCCTGGCTCCAGACCCGGGTCGAGCACGCCCTGATGGGCCGCGTCATGAGCGTGATGATGTTCGCGGGCTTCGGCATGGTCCCGGTGTCCTACGCCCTGGCGGGGGCGCTCGCGCAATGGCGCCTGGCGGCGCCGTTCCTCATCCCCGGCGCGTTCCTCGCGCTGGCCGCCCTCGCCGCGCTGAACAGCCGCGCCGTGCGCGCGATCGATTGAGCCCTTCCGGCCGGGCCGCGGCCTGCGGCGAGCCGCGCCGCGGCGCCACGCCGCCGCGAAGTGTGAGACAATGTTCTTGATCCAGAGCGATGTTATCTACCGTATGGCCGGAATCGCCGGATTGACCGGAATTGCCGGACCCGGAATAGGAGGAGACGCCATGTCTTTCGCTTCCCGCAGGTTTGTTCGCAGGCCGGCCGCCGCGATCCGCGGACGGCAGGCAGTCCTCGCCGTCCTGGCAGCGTTGACGGTGGCCGCCGGCCCGGGCGCGGCGGCGGCGGGGGCCGCGACGGCGGCCGCGGCGGGCAAGACCGCGCCGGCCAATGGGTGCGGCGAGATCAAGGGTCCGCTGCAAATGTGCACGGGGGTCTACGCGCTGTGCGACGCCGCCATCTGCACGCCGATCCCGCAGCAGAAGGGGGTGCCCGGCTCGTCGCCCACCGTGCAGCCGACCCACGCGCTCTGCGAGTGCGTGGTCGAGAGCGGCCAGAACCTTGGCCCTGGCCCCTGCTCCAACCGGCCGCAGACGGGGAAGTACATCCTGTCCACGTATTCGTTCGCCCTGCCCGAGGACCACTACCTGAGCTGCCCGGCGGGCGGCGAGCGCACGGTGTGCTTCGGCTATCCGTGCATCATCGACGAGCACAACCCGAAGCTGGCGCACTGCACCTGCCCGATCAAGTACGACAGCAAGGCGTTCATGACCCAGGGCGGCAAATGCAAACCGGAGGCGTGCTCGGGCCTGTGGCAGGGCGGGACGCCCGCTGAATATGCCTGCATCAACAAGATCTTCGAGGACGCGACGGGCCAGGCCCCGCCGGCGAGCTGCCAGCCGGGCACCAAGCCGTAGCGCCCGGGCCGCGGAGGGCGTACGCGGCGAGTCGGGCAGTCCAGGGTTTATCCTTGACGAGCCGGCGGAGACAGCAAGGCGAGAAGGTGGGAAGAGAAGGTGAGACCGTGGGAAGCGAGAGGGTGAGAAGGTGAAAGTCGAGGTGCTGTACGTCGAGGATTGTCCATCCCATGCCCAGGCGGTGGCGATGCTTGCCGCGATCCTGGACGCGGAGGGCATCGCGCCCGACATCCACCAGGTGCTCGTCCGCGACGAGACGATGGCCCGCGAGCTGACGTTTCGCGGCTCGCCGACGATCCGCATCGACGGCCGGGACGTCGCGGGCGAGCCGGCGGCGCCGGCGGCAAAGGCGGGCGAGTTCGGGGTCTGCTGCCGCCTTTACCAGGGCTCGCCGCAGCTCGGCGTTCCCCCGGTGGCGATGGTGCGGCGAGCGGTGCAGGCGGCCCGCCGGCAGGGAGAGGAGCCGTGAAGCGGGCGGCGAGCCTGGCGGCGTCCCTGGGCGCGATCGGCAGCGCGCTGGTCTCGCTGAGCTGCTGCCTGCCGCTGGGCTTCGCCGCGGCGCTGGGAGCCGGAGCCGCCAGCGCCTTCCTGACCACGCTGCGCCCCTGGATGCTGGGCCTGTCCGTGGCGCTGCTCGGCGTCGGCTTCTGGCAGCAACGCCGCGCACGGCAGTGCCAGGTGAGAGGCCGCTGGCTGGGA
>DATKFK010000504.1:0-2160 GCA_035544375.1 Thermoanaerobaculia bacterium | reverse complement strand
CGGGGAGGAGGGCGGCCGCGAGGGCCGGCGCTGATGAAGGCAGGGCCTCCGACGCGGACCACCATTCGAGCGATGGCCGGCGGCGCCTTTCGAGCTCCGACGCGAGACCGGCCGCGAGCGCGGGCGTGAGTCTGCCGTTCTCGCAGGCTTGCTGGACGAGGAGCAAGAGGCGCGTTTCTTCCTTGCCGAGCTCGCGGGAGCTGAGAACGGACAAGAGGTCGCCACCGAGTGGCGGCAGCGCGTCGCCGGCGCCCGCTGAAACGAAGAGGTTGGCAAGGTCCAGGTACGCCAGCGCCGCATCCACGCCCAGGTCCATCTGGTCGAGCTCGCGGGCCGCGGCGCGGAGGGCTGGCTCGGCGGACTTCCTTTCGGCGGGCGTCTGAGCGATGCGTACCTCGGCCCGGGTCAACCGCAGGCGGGCGCAGCGATCGCCGGTGCGCTCGGCGACCTGGGCGGCGGATGTCAGCTCGGCCCTGGCGTCGGCGAGCCTGCCAAGCCTGAGCGCGCACCAGACGCGGCCGCTCCGGAGGGCGAGCGCGAGATCGGCGTGCCGGCCGCCGTCGAGCAGGCATTCGGCCTCCTGGAGCAGGGCGAGGGCCGCCGCGGCGTCGCCCAGGTGGTAGACACACCATGCCTGATGCAGGCGGGCCTCGGCGGCACGGTCGGGATCGTGGGCGTCGTCATCGGCGATCGCCCACTCGGCGGTGCTGCTGGACAGCGCATGGACCCTGTCGAACAGCGCAACGGCCTCGGGCAGGCGGTGCTGATCGCGCCGGAGGAGGGCCTCGAGGGCGAGGTCCTCGGCCTCGACCGAGGGGTAGCCGGTGCCGGAAAGACGCAGCGCCTCGGCGGTGTCGAAGGCGTCTGCGGCGCCGCGCAGCTCGCCAAGGAGGCGCCGGGCGTTGCCGAGGTACGCAAACGAAACGGCCTGGAGGTCGCGAATCCAATCGGGGTCGTAGGCCGCGTCGAGGTGACGGGAGACGGCGACGGCGAGGTTGGCGAGCTGGCTGGCGCTCTCGGGGTCGCGGGCGGCGACGTCGCCACTCATCCGGTGGAGGAGGCGGCAGAATCCCCAGGTCCAGAAGCGGTCGCCGGTCTCGACCGCCAGCAGCTGCTTGGCATAGGGCAGCGCCGCAAGCCGCCGCCAGAGGGCCGGCGCTTCCCTGGCCTCGGCCACGACGAGGGCGTAGTCCCAATGGCGGAACTCGCGGGTTAGCTGCCGGAGCTTGTCGTAGCTCTTGTGGCAGGACGGACAGAGTGCGAAGAGGTGGTCGAGCAGCGGGTGGAGATCGTCGAGGCCGCTCGCCGCGGTCATCAGCTCGGCCAGGACCTTGACGGTGAGGTGCTGGCCGGCAGTCGACTTGCGAGGTGGGGTCAGGGGCCGTCGCATGCGAGTGATTCCACGCTCCTCGGACCTGGCAGCGGCCCGCCGGCGAACCGCGCGTGTCGTACGCGCCAGGCGCGCGGCGCTTCGCGATCTGCACCCCCTCGACCGGACGAGGGTCCCTTGCCGAGGACGGATCGTGCCGGGCGAGGCGCTGGCCGCCGGGTGCCGGTGCGGCAAGGCGGCGCCCGGCCTCACCTCGCACGCGGCGGTCGATCGGTTCACGCTATGTTGCGGAAGAAACGGTCCATCTACGCCAGCCGGGGCGACGAGAGATCACGCATACGATGGGGCATCGTTTGCCGCGTGAGTTTCTTCCGCCGTTCAGGAGACCGGCGGGGGCCGCAGCCCAATTGCCCTCACCTCCCGAGAGCGATGACGGCTCAGCGGCGCTCGAAAGCCAGGTAGGCCCAGGCGAGGTGCCGCGTCCAAGTGGTGCGGTGCGGGCAGATGACGCCCCGGCGGAAGGCGCCGCGCGGGGAACTGTCGCCTCACCCCCCCAACTCGTCGCGTACAGGCGGTGGACGTTGTAGCCGGCGTAGCCGAAGAGCCGCTCGGCGACGAAGCGTTGGGGGGCATCCCGAAGGAGCGCGAGGACCGGATGCCGTAGTGCGGGTCCTGCTGCGGTGGATCGCGGGGTGCGGGTAGCACTGGCAGGCAATGCAGGAGGGATGCTGCTGTCACGGAGGCGTCCACAGCCCGGAGACTGGGACGCCCGCCTGGAACGCATAGGTCTCGATCGCAGTGATGATCTTGGTCACCGCCACTGAACAAGG
>DATKFK010000503.1:0-2821 GCA_035544375.1 Thermoanaerobaculia bacterium | reverse complement strand
GACGCTGTACATGCGCGACGTGCTCAACGCCCACCTGGCGATGAAGATGTCGGAGGCGCGGGCGCTGCACCAGGGCTATTTCCCGCTGCTCGATCCCTACTGCGGCGGCGGCCAGCCGCTCGCCGGCAACCCCAACGCGGTGCCGTTCTATCCCACCAACGTGCTGTTGTTGTGGACGTCGCCGTTCTGGGCCCTCAACGCCCATTTCTGGATTCACCTGCTGCTCGCCCCTTTCGCCTGCTTCTGGATGGCGCGGCGCTTCGGGCTGGCGCGGGAGCCGGCGTGGGCGGCGGCGGTCTGCTACGCCGGCTCAGGCTTCTTTCTCTCCCACCTGTCCTTCTACAACCTGATCGCCGGCGCGACGCTGGCGCCGGCCCTGGTCGCCGCCTGCCTGGGCTTCGCCGCGGAGGGGCCGGCGCCGAGGCAGGGGCGGGCGCGGCATGCCTGGGCCATCGCGGTCATCTGGGCGCTGCTGCTGCTGAGCGGCGATCCGCTGATGGCGGCGATGGCGGGCGCCCTGGCGGGGGCCGCGGTGCTTCTCCGCCACCGCGGCTGGGCATGGCAACCGGCGGCGTCGCCCGCGGTCTCTTCACAAGTGGTGGCGGCGGCTCCCGCTGCGGTAGCTGCCGGTGCGGTTTCCTCGGCGGCGCTGGTGGCCCCTGCGGCGGTGGCACCGGCCGTGGCTCCCGAAGAGCCGGCAGCAGGTGCGTCGCCCGCGGTCGCAGTCGAGCAGGCGGGCGCCGGCACCGTCCCGCGGTGGCGGTGGGGCCGGCCGGCCTGGGGCGCCCTGGCGTTGTTCTTCATCTCCTTCGCCTGCGGCACGCTGATCGCGTTGCCGCAGATCGTCGAGTTCCTGCGCATCCTGCCGGTCTCGTTCCGCGGCTTCCGCGGCTATCGGGCGGACGTGGCGACCATCGCCAGCTGGCACCCCGCCCAGGTGGCGGAATGGCTGCTGCCGACGATCTTCGGCCGCCTCGACGTGCGCGTCGCCGGTAACTTCTGGGGCCAGCGTTTCTACACCGGCGCGCCGCCGCTCTATCCGTCGCTCTATCCCGGCCTGCTGGCCCTGGCACTGGTCGCCGCCGCCGGCTGGCCGCGCGGGCCGCGGCGGCCGGCGGCGTGGTGGGCCTGGGGCGCCGCGGCGGCCGGCCTGTTCTGCTCGCTGGGACGCTACAACCCGGTCGTGCAGTGGCTCTTCGCGCGGCTTGGCAACGGAGCGCTGCGCTACCCGGTCAAGTTCTGGCTGCCGGTGGCGTTGGGCGGCGCCCTGCTGTGCGGCCTCGGTTTCGAGCGGCTGCTCGACGCTGCCGACGGCGGCGCCGGGGCTCGGCGCTTCCGGCGGGCGCTGGCGGGCCTGGCGCTGCTGCTCGGCGCCCTGTGGGCCTTCCTGGGCCTGCTGCAGGGACCGGCCATGCGGCTGCTGCGGATCCTCATCCCCACCGACCGGACCCTCGCTTTCGTCGCATACGAGCGCCTGCGCTGGAGCGGGCTCTGCCTGTTCTCGCTGGTCATCCTCGCGGTCCTGGGCCTGCTCGCCCTGCGCATGAAGCGGGCCGTGCCGTCGAGCCGTGCCGCGCGGACCTGGGGCGGTCTGCTGCTCGCCGTCCACGCCGCGGCGCAGCTGTGGCTGTTGCGGCCGCTGTACCCTACCGACGCGGTGACGCCGTACCGGGTGCCGCCGCCGGTGATCAGCTGGCTGCCGCTCGGCATGACCGTGGCCAACCCCGATTTCGAGCATCTGTTCGGCCCGTCCGGGCTGGCCAGCGGCAACTACCCGTCGCAGTCGCTGCTGTGGCTCGAGCGCCGCGCCTTCTACGAGATGTTTCCCTTCACCGGCCCGCTCTGGGACCGCCGCTACGAGCTCGACGAATCGCCGGAGGGGCTCGACACCTACCTCACCCGCCTGGCGCAGGGCAGCCTCAAGGGCGCCACGGACGAGGAGCGCCTGCGGCTGCTGGCCGGTTGGGGGGTCGATCGCCTGCTGATCGAGCGGGCGCTGGCGCCGCTGCCGTCGCATGCCCGCCTGCTGGCGGAGCTGCCGAGCTTCGGCCAGAAGATCCACGTCTACGAGGTGGTGGGGCGGTCGCCCAAGGTGTTCCTGGCGCGGCGCGTCTGGTACACGCCCAACCTGAACGCCGCCTATGGGCTCATGAAGAGCCCGGAGTTCGATCCTGCCGGGGACGTGGTGATCGAGGGCAAGGGCCCGCCCCGCCTGTCCGCCGCCGGCACCGTGCGGGTGTTGCGCCAGGGGCCGGAGAGCCTGGACCTCGATCTCGACGTCGGTCCCGGCGGCTCGGTGCTGGTGGTGCAGCGCGCGCTGCTGATCTACCGCGCCATCATCGACGGCCGGCCGGCGCCGCCGCTCGAGGCCGCCAACCTCCACCGTATCGGCATGCAGGTGCCCGCCGGCCGCCACCGGGTGCGGATGTGGGTGGACCGCACCGTCTTCCACCGCTCGCTGGCGGCATCGGCGCTCGGCCTGGCCGCGGCGGCGGCGCTGGCCGGATGGGCCGTCAAGGCCGGCCGGGACGCCCGCCGCCTGCTAAGATGATGACCCTGCCATGGCTCCGCTGCGCAAGGTGCTGATCGCCAACCGCGGCGAGATCGCGGTGCGCATCGTCCGTGCCCTGCGCGAGCACGGGATCCGCAGCGCCGTCATCTACTCGGAACCGGACCGCCGCGGCCTGCCGGTGCTGCTGGCCGACGAGGCGTATCCGATCGGTCCGGCGCCCTCGCGGGAGAGCTACCTGCGCGGCGAGGCCATCGTACGCCTCGCCACAGAGATCGGCGCCGACGCGATCCATCCTGGCTACGGCTTCCT